>JAZUFC010000019.1:0-35042 GCA_045640465.1 Lachnospiraceae bacterium
GAAGCGGAAGAGCAGATCGTGAACGGTTTTTTGAAATAAAAAAATCTGAAAAAAAGTGATTTCAGGTATTGACTTCACTGCTTTATTATGATAAAGTGATGAAGTCATCCGGAAGACATACTCCGGAAACAGAAAAGAGGATTTAAATTATGAAGAAATTACTTGCAATTATCATTTCACTTGCAATGATCCTTTCTCTTGCGGCATGTACGGTACCGGCACCCGCAGAGAACAACGAAACACCTTCTAAAGAAGCTGCCGAAAAGAACGACGACGCGTCTTCCGAAGAAGCTGCGGAACAGAAGGACAGACTGGAAAGAATCAGAGAAAAAGGTTACATTGAAGTCTGCATGGAGCCTGCATGGGCACCCAGTGAGTTTATCGATCCCACCAAGAAAGGTCAGGACCAGTATCAGGGCGTTGACATTGAACTGGCAAAGGTCATTGCAGACCGGATCGGCGTTGAACTGAAGATCGTTCCGCTGGAGTTCACGGCAGTTTTGGCCAGCATCTCGGACGGTAAATATGACCTTGCGATCTCCGCGCTTGCATGGACAGAGGAAAGAGCGGAATCCATGCTTCTTTCAGACGGTTATTTCACTACAGAACCCACACAGGGTTACGGCTTCCTTGTCAGAAAAGAAGATGCAGAGAAGTATATCGATGCGGAAACTGCAAAAGACGCAGTCATCGTTACACAGAGCGGCTCCATTCAGGAAAGCCTGTATAAGAAATACATCGGTGAATGCAAGGAACTGAAGCTCGTAAGCTCCATGCCCGACGGTTATCTGGAAGTTGTGGAAGGCAAAGCGGACATCTGTATCTGTGCATGCACCACTGCGGAACTTTACATCGAAGCAAACGGTTTTGATCTGATGTGCCCCGAATACCGTCTTCCCATTGATATGGCTACGGCAGGTACCCGTGTCGGCGCTCCTCTCGGCGATTCCGACAGTCTGATGGAGATCGTCAACGAGGTCATCGGAGAGCTCAATGAATCCGGTCAGTTTAAAGAATGGCGTGAATATTACGAAGCATACGCAAAAGAGCTCGGCGTCTGATCGCAGCCTGCGAATTTCAGATACCGGTGATTCTCACCGTTTTCAACCCTGAGCCGGAGTGTTTTTAAGCTCCGGCTCAGGACGCTGAAAGATATATCGCTTTCAAACGAAGGACAGAGTACAGATTTATGAACAATTTGTTTTTCAGTAAAATAATCAAGATCCTTACCAAGTACGGTATCGTATTCTTAAGAGGTCTCGGCGGGACCCTCTGGATCTCCGCAGTGGTCGTGCTGCTGGGTTCGGTCGTAGGTCTTCTGATCGCGATCCTGCGTATGACGAAGATCAAGGTGATCAAGGCAATCGGAGATATCTACGTGGAGATCCTCCGCGGTACTCCGGTCCTTCTTCAGCTGTATTTCTTCTGGCTCGCCATTCCGAAGCTTCTGCCGTTTCTGGAGCCGACGGATACGCAGTGCATCATCACCGCACTGGTCGTCAATGCCTCCGCTTATATTTCGGAGATCTTCCGTGCCGGTATCGGAGCGGTGGACGTCGGCCAGTTTGAAGCGGCGCGTTCACTCGGCATGTCGGAAAAGAACGTGATGATGCGGATCATCCTTCCGCAGGCGGTCAAGAACATTCTTCCGGCACTCGGCAACGAATTCATTTCGACCGTCAAGGGAACCTCACTGGCGTCCACCTTCTTCATCGGAGAACTGATGACCAGTTTCAAGACCGTTCAGTCCGCCACATTCATGGGACTGGAGGCGCTGACGATCGTCGGCGTTATCTATTTTGTACTGAACTTTATCTTGTCTAAGCTTCTGAAGATCCTGGAAAGGAGGCTGAAAAACAGTGACTGACGAAATCATCCGCACAGAGAATCTGGTCAAAAACTTCGGACAGTTAGAGGTATTAAAGGGCATTACCACCTCGATCAAACGAGGTGAAGTGGTCTCCATCATCGGCCCCTCCGGCGGCGGAAAATCCACTTTTCTGCGCTGCCTGAACCTTCTGGAGGAACCGACCTCCGGCAAGGTCTTTTTCGACGGAGAGGACATTACCCTGCAGAAAAAGAATATTGCAGCCTACCGGCAGCGGATCGGCATGGTCTTCCAGAACTACAATGTGTTTCCGCATCTGACGGTTCTCGACAACATCACCATCACGCCGATGCTTGAAAAGAAGATCTCCAGAAAGGACGCAGAGGACGAGGCGATGGAGCTTCTTGTCCGTGTCGGTCTGGAGGACAAAAAGAACGAGTATCCCAGAAAGCTTTCCGGCGGCCAGAAGCAGCGCCTTTCCATTGTCAGAGCGCTTGCCATGCATCCCGAAGTGATGCTCTTTGACGAACCGACTTCCGCACTGGACCCGGAAATGGTCAAGGAGGTCCTGAATGTTGTCGGAGATCTGGCGAACAGCGGCATGACCACCGTGATCGTTACGCATGAAATGGGTTTTGCAAGAGAGGTGTCGGACCGCGTCATGTTTATCTGCGACGGCATTATCAAGGAGGAGGGAAGCCCGGAAACGATCTTCACATTCCCCAAAGATCCGGCCACCGTACGTTTCTTAAGCATGGTACTGTAAACAGACAGTAAGGAGAAGAAAATGACACAGCTTGAAAAGGTGAGAAAAGAGATCGCTCCCTATGAAGAGGAAGCAAAAAAGATCGCAATGGATATATGGAACTATGCGGAACTTTCCTATACGGAAGAGAAGTCCTCGTCCGAACTGATCGCCGCACTGGAAAAAGAAGGCTTTGTGATCGAAAAAGGAATCGCAGAGATCCCGACCGCATTTACTGCTACATATAAGGTAGGAACCGGTAAACCGGTGATGGGCCTTCTGGCGGAGTACGATGCACTGGATGCACTTTCCCAGAAACCGGCCTGCCCGGTGCAGGATCCGATCGAGCAGGGAAAGCCCGGCCACGGCTGCGGCCATAACCTGATCGGCGCCGGCTGCTATCTTTCCGCAGTTGCACTGAAGAATTATCTGGTGCACGAGAACATAAACGGAACCGTGATCTTCTTCGGCTGTCCCGCGGAAGAGGGCGCAGGCTCCAAACAGTTCATCGCACGTGCGGGCTATTTCGATAATGTCGATTTTGTCTACTGCTGGCATCCGGGCACGAAGAATCACGTCCAGTCCAACGGCTCTGTTGCGATCATGGGTGCAAACTTCATCTTCGACGGTGTTTCCTCACATGCCGGCGGCGCACCGCATCTCGGAAGATCCGCTCTCGATACCGCCGAACTGATGAATGTCGGCGTCAACTACCTGCGTGAGCACATGATCGATCAGGCCCGTATCCACTATGCTTATTCGGATGCAGGCGGAACCGCTCCGAACGTCGTTCAGAGCCATGCGGTCATCAAATACGAAGTGCGTGCTCCGAAGATCACACAGATGCAGGAACTCTTTACCAGAGTCGTGGACGTCGCAAAGGGCGCTGCTTTGATGGCAGGAACCAGAATGCGCTATGATGTGACGATGGCCTTTTCCGATTATACGCCGAACAAGGTCCTTGCAAAGATCATGGACGAAGCGCTGAAGGAGTCCGGTTCACCCGACTGGACGGATGCGGATTATGATCTTGCACTCCAGTTCTTAAGAAGCTATTCCAAATCCATTCAGCAGCAGATCCGCGAGGATCTTCTGGAGGAATATGATTACGATGCCGAAAAGGCAGACGCCATCATGAAGAAACCTCTGGACAGCGAGGTGCATGCATTCGATCCCAATGACAATGCATACCGTTCCGGCTCCACCGATGTCGGTGACGTCGGCTACGCTGCACCGGTCGCCTGCCTGAACATTGCAACGGCATGCGTGGGCAATATCGGACACAGCTGGCAGAACACCGCGTTCTCCGCATCCGAGATCGGCATGAAGGGTATGATCAAGGCCGCAGAGGTCATGACGCTCTCCTTCATCAAGACGATCGACCGGCCGGAGGAAGTGGAAAAAGCCAAGAAAGAACTCTTTATCAAGAACGGCGGAAAGTATGTATGCCCGCTTCCGGATCACGTGAATCCGCCGATCGGAACCTATTGATGCACTCTAAAAAATCTGAAAAAAACTGTCACAAACCGCTTGCAATTGCAGGCGGTTTGTGTTATATTTACTCTTGCTGTGGCATGATAGCGTAGAGGCGTAAGGTTGCCGGGTCCCCATGCAGGACATCGGGTTTTTACGCGGAGCGAATGTCAAGTTCCAGAAACTGGCGACAAGTCACTGTACAATCCCTACCGGCAGGCAGGACATGTGTGTGTCAAGAAGAAGGACACACACGGGCAAGTGTACAGTCACCGCTTGTCGTACTTTAAAAAAGTGCGAATAAGGATGCGACTTTTTTTATGGCAACCAAGAACATTATGAGAATTACATTAAAGGCTTATGATCATCAGCTGATCGACCAGTCTGCAGCAAAGATCGTAGACACAGTCAAGAAGGCCGGTTCGCTGGTAAGCGGTCCCGTTCCGCTTCCGACAAAGAAGGAAGTAGTTACGATCCTTCGTGCCGTTCATAAGTATAAGGACTCTCGTGAGCAGTTCGAACAGAGAACGCATAAGAGACTGATTGATGTCATTGCACCCAGCCAGAAGGTTGTTGACGCATTATCCAAACTGGAAATGCCCGCAGGTGTCAGCATCAACATCAAGATGCAGTAATCTGGCAAACAGGAAATCCTATTCAGAATTGATATAGAGATGTATCTGCTGTACTAGGATGATTGGGCATGAATGCCTAATCCGCTGTAGATTAACAGGAGGTAAAAATGAAGAAAGCGATTTTGGCAACAAAGGTCGGAATGACTCAGGTCTTCGACGAAACCGGTGCGCTGATTCCGGTAACTGTTCTTCAGGCCGGTCCCTGTTCTGTACTTCAGGTGAAGACAGAAGAGAAGGAAGGCTACAAGGCAGTTGTAGTCGGTTTTGACGACATCAGAGAAAAACTTGTCAACAAGCCGAAAAAGGGCAGCTTTGACAAGGCGGGTGTTTCTTACAAGAGATATATCCGTGAGTTCCGCTTCGAAGATGCGGAAAATTACAATGTAAAAGACGAGATCAAGGCAGATATCTTCGCATCAGGTGATCTGATCGATGCCACTGCAATCTCCAAAGGTAAAGGCTATCAGGGCGCCATCAAGAGATTCGGCCAGCACAGAGGACCCATGAAGCACGGTTCCAAGTTCCACCGTCATCAGGGCTCCAACGGTCCGGCTACTTCTCCGGGTCGTGTACCGAAGGGCAAAGGAATGCCCGGTCATATGGGTACAGACCGTGTAACCATCCAGAATCTGGAAGTTGTACGTGTAGATGCTGAAAACAACCTGCTCCTTATCAAGGGCTCCGTACCGGGCGCTAAGAAAGCACTCATCACGGTAAAAGAGGCTGTTAAGGCGGCTAGATAACCGAGTAGAAAAGGAGGAAACACAGATGGCTAATGTATCTGTTTATGATATGACAGGTAAACAGACCGGCACCATCGAATTAAACGATGCAGTGTTCGGCGCTCCCGTCAATGAGCATCTGGTGAAAATGGCTGTAGTCAGCCACCTGGCAGCAATGCGTCAGGGCACACAGAAGGCAAAAACGAGATCCGAAGTTTCCGGCGGCGGAATCAAGCCCTGGAGACAGAAGGGTACCGGCCATGCAAGACAGGGTTCCACAAGAGCTCCTCAGTGGACACACGGCGGCGTTGTTTTCGCACCCGTTCCGAGAGATTACAGCTTCAAGTTAAACCGCAAGGAAAAGGCTGCTGCATTAAAGAGCGCCCTTACCTCACGCGTTCTTGACGAGAAGATCTACGTTCTCGATGAACTGACATTAAGCGAGATCAAGACCAAGAAATTCGTGGAAGTTTTAAAGAACCTCAAGCTTGACAAGGCATACGTGGTACTGGATACTTATGATCAGAACGTGATCAAGTCTGCAAAGAACGTAGCGGACGTGAAGACGGCCAACGCAAAGCAGCTGAACGTATATGACATTCTGAAGTATGATGCATTCGTGGTTACCAAGGATGCAGTCAAGACAATCGAGGAGGTATATGCATAATGGCAAACGTACAGTATTATGACGTCATCCTGAAACCGGTTGTTACAGAAAAGTCCATGGACGGTATGGGTGAGAAGAAGTACACCTTCCTTGTTCATCCCGATGCAAACAAGACCATGATCAAAGATGCAGTTGAGAAGATGTTCCCCGGAACCAAGGTTGCTAAGGTCAACACCCTGAACCAGGATGGAAAGACAAAGCGCCGCGGCCTTACCTCCGGCAAGACTGCACAGACCAAGAAGGCTATGGTGACCCTGACTGAAGATTCCAAGGAGATCGAGATCTTCAGCGGTCTGTAAGAAACAGCCTCGTCCGCCCGGCGGCCGGAAAATATTCCGGATCGCAAAAAGGAAGGCGGAGATATGCACAGAAAAGTGCGATAATAAACATAAGGAGAATTGTAAGTCATGGGTATTAAGAAATATACTGCTTATACGCCCTCAAGACGGCAGATGTCCGGTGCTGATTTCAAAGAGATCACAAAGGATGCTCCGGAGAAGTCTCTGGTCGTTTCTTTAAAGAAGAACGCAGGACGTAATAATCAGGGTAAGATCACCGTTCGTCATCAGGGCGGCGGCAACAGAAGAAAATATCGTATCATCGATTTCAAGAGAAATAAAGATGACATCGAAGCAAAGGTAGTTGCAATCGAATACGATCCGAACAGAACCGCAAACATCGCACTGATCGTTTACGCTGACGGTACCAAGAGCTACATTCTGGCTCCTGAAGGACTGACAGTCGGCATGACCGTTATGAGCGGCGAGAATGCAGAAGCGAAGATCGGCAACTCTCTTCCTCTTCAGAACGTTCCGATCGGTGCACAGATCCACAACGTCGAGCTTTATCCCGGCGCAGGTGCACAGATGGTCCGTTCCGCAGGCGCAGCTGCACAGCTGATGGCTAAGGAAGGAAAGTATGCAACCCTTCGTCTTCCTTCAGGCGAAATGAGAATGGTTCCGATCACCTGCCGTGCTACCATGGGTATCGTCGGCAACGGTGACCACAACCTTGTCAATATCGGTAAAGCAGGCCGTACCCGTCACATGGGTATCCGTCCCACCGTTCGCGGTTCCGTTATGAACCCGAATGACCATCCTCATGGCGGTGGTGAAGGCCGTGCTCCGATCGGCCGTCCCGGTCCTTCCACTCCGTGGGGCAAGCCGGCTCTCGGTCTGAAGACCAGAAAGAAGAGCAAACCTTCGAACAAGCTGATCATCCGTCGTAAGAACGGCAGAGCTATCAAATAACTGAAAGGAGGAGAGTATAATGGCACGTTCTTTAAAGAAAGGCCCGTTTATCGATGAGAGCCTGAGAAAGAAAGTCGAAGCAATGAACGCTTCCGGACAGAAGCAGGTTATCAAGACATGGTCACGTCGTTCTACCATCTTCCCGTCATTCGTAGGTATTACGTTTGCAGTTCATGATGGCAGAAAGCATATCCCGGTATATGTTACCGAAGATATGGTTGGTCATAAGCTTGGTGAGTTCGTCGCAACCCGTACCTACAGAGGCCACGGCAAGGACGATAAGAAAGGCTGAGTTAATTAACCGCAGATAATGTAACACCGCCAGCTCCTGGCGGTGTGAAAACTGCGGACCGTGTGGAGAAGAATGTCTTTTCCATGCGACACGCACGGGTCGGTTGACGCGGGGCGTGATAAATCCGCGAAAGCGTACAATTACAATCAAGGAGGCAGAATAATCATGGCAAAAGGTCATAGAAGCCAGATTAAGAGAGAAAGAAACGCACAGAAAGACACAAGACCCTCTGCAAAGTTATCTTATGCAAGAGTTTCTGCAGAGAAGGCCTGCTTCGTTCTGGATGCCATCCGCGGCAAGAGCTACACGGAAGCACTCGGAATCGTCACCTACAACCCCAGATATGCATCCATCCTTCTCCGGAAGCTCCTCGCTTCCGCAGCAGCGAACGCACAGAACAACAACGGTATGAATCCGGACAACCTGTATGTCGCTGAGTGCTATGCAAACCAGGGACCGACTATGAAACGTATCCAGCCTAGAGCACAGGGCAGAGCTTACCGCATCTTAAAGCGTACGAGCCACATCACTGTTGTATTGGATGAGAAGAAATAAGGGAGGCAGATATGGGTCAGAAAGTTAATCCTCATGGAATGAGAGTCGGCGTCATCAAGGATTGGGATTCCAGATGGTATGCTGAAAAAGAATTCGCAGACAATTTAGTAGAAGACCACAAGATCAGAGTCTTCGTTAAGAAGAGATTATATCAGGCCGGTATCGCTAAGATCGAGATCGAAAGAAGCACTGACCGTGTCCGTCTGATCATCCATACCGCAAAACCCGGCGTTGTCATCGGCAAGGGCGGTCAGGAGATCGAAAAGCTGAAGGGCGAGATCGCAAAGCTCACCGAGAAGAAGCTTTTTGTTGACATCAAGGAGATCAAGCGCCCCGATAAGGAAGCACAGCTCGTAGCGGAAAACATCGCTCAGCAGCTTGAAAACCGTGTTTCCTTCCGTCGTGCAATGAAGTCCACCATGCAGCGTACCATGAAGGCCGGTGCACTCGGCATCAAGGCTTCCTGCGGCGGCCGTTTAGGCGGTGCTGATATCGCCCGTACAGAGTCCTACTCCGAAGGCACGATTCCGCTTCAGACACTTCGTGCAGATATCGACTACGGTTTTGCAGAAGCTGATACACAGTACGGCAAGGTTGGCGTAAAGGTTTGGACCTACAAGGGTGAGGTCCTCCCGACAAAAAACAATAAAGAAGGGAGCGATAAATAACTATGTTAATGCCGAAGAGAGTTAAGCGTCGTAAGCAGTTCCGCGGAACGATGGCAGGTAAGGCGCTTAGAGGAAATACAATTAGTAATGGTGAATATGGTTTAGTTGCTTTAGAGCCTGCATGGATCAAGTCCAACCAGATCGAAGCAGCCCGTATCGCGATCACACGTTATGTAAAGCGTGGCGGTCAGGTATGGATCAAGATCTTCCCTGATAAGCCCGTTACCTCCAAACCGGCTGAGACCCGTATGGGTTCCGGTAAAGGAACAGTGGATTACTGGGTATCAGTTGTGAAACCGGGTCGCGTACTCTTTGAGATCGCAGGCATCCCCGAAGAAACAGCCAAGGAAGCATTAAGGCTTGCTATGTACAAGCTCCCCTTAAAGTGTAGAATTGCTTCCCGCGCGGAGTTAGAAGGCGGTGAATCGAATGAAGACTAAGACATACGTAAATGATTTAAGAACCAAGTCTGTTGCTGAATTAAGCGAAGAACTGATCGCAGCAAAGAAGGAACTCTTCAACTTAAGATTCCAGAATGCGACCAATCAGCTGGATAACGCTTCCAGAATCAAAGATGTGAGACGGAACATTGCCCGCATTCAGACCGTAATGGCACAGCTTACGAAGTGAGGAGGATGTTTACAATGGAAAGAAATTTAAGAAAGACCCGTACGGGTATCGTGACCAGCAATAAGATGGACAAAACCATTGTTGTCGCTGTTCAGAACAACGTAAAGCATCCGGTTATCGGCAAGATCGTCAGAAGAACCTACAAGCTCTATGCGCAGGACGATGAGAACACCTGCAACATCGGCGATACTGTCAGAGTAATGGAAACCAGACCTCTTTCCAAGACCAAGAGATGGAGACTGGTCGAAGTCATTGAACGCGCGAAGTAAGCGGGTTTTAACTGAAAGGAGCAGATCAATATGATTCAGCAGGAAACCAGATTAAAAGTCGCTGATAATACCGGCGCAAAGGAACTTCTTTGCATCCGTGTTATGGGCGGTTCTGTTAAGAAATATGCAAACATCGGTGATATCATCGTTGCAAGCGTGAAGGATGCAACCCCCGGCGGAATGGTCAAGAAGGGTGATGTCGTTAAGGCAGTCGTCGTTCGTACAGTTCGCGGCGCACACAGAAAAGACGGTTCTTCCATCCGTTTCGACGAGAATGCAGCAGTCATCATCAAGGATGACCTCACACCTCGCGGAACCCGTATCTTCGGGCCGGTAGCAAGAGAACTCCGTGACCATCAGTTCATGAAGATCGTCTCTTTAGCACCGGAAGTATTATAAGGAGGATTGCGATTCATGGCTATGAAGATTAAAAAAGGCGACAATGTTATCGTAATCGCCGGTAAGGACAAAGATAAAGAAGGTAAAGTTTTAAGCGTAGACGTGAAGGCAAACAAAGTTGTTGTCGAAGGCGTCAACGTGGTGACAAAGCACTCAAAACCGTCAGCACAGAATCCGAACGGCGGCATTATTGAGAAGGAAGCACCCATCGACATCTCCAACGTTGCTTACTGCGATAACGGTCAGGCTGTTCGCATCGGATTTAAGATGGATGGTGACAAGAAGGTCCGTTTCAATAAGAAGACCGGTAAGACCATTGCTTAAGGAAGGAGAGCGCAGATAATGAGCAGATTATATGACACATACAAGGACGAGATCGTTCCTGCTATGACGAAGAAATTCGGATATAAGAACATCATGGAAGTTCCGAAGTTAGCAAAGATCGTTGTCAATATGGGTGTCGGCGAAGCCAAGGAAAACGTTAAGCTCCTGGACGCAGCCATTGCCGATATGGAAAAGATCACCGGACAGAAAGCTGTTATCACAAAGGCTAAAAAGTCCGTTGCAAACTTCAAGATCCGTGAAGGAATGCCCATCGGATGTAAGGTCACTCTTCGCGGCGACAGAATGTACGATTTTGCTGACCGCCTGATCAACCTTGCACTTCCCCGTGTAAGAGACTTCCGCGGAGTCAATGCCAATGCCTTCGACGGCAGAGGAAATTACGCACTTGGTATCAAGGAACAGCTGATCTTCCCCGAAATCGAATACGATAAGGTAGACAAGACCAGAGGTATGGACGTAATTTTCGTAACCACTGCTAAGACAGACGAAGAAGCACGCGAGCTTCTGAAACTTTTCAACATGCCGTTTGAAAAGGGCGAGAATTGATAGGAGGAAATCATGGCAAAAACTTCTAAGAAGATTTCACAGTCACGTAAAGCGAAGTTTTCCACACAGGAATACACACGCTGCAGAATTTGCGGACGTCCTCATGCTTACCTGAGAAAGTACGGCATCTGCAGAATCTGTTTCCGTGAACTCGCATACAAGGGCGAGATCCCGGGTGTGAAGAAAGCTAGTTGGTGATGAGGAGGTACTAATATGGCAATGAGTGATCCGATTGCGGATATGCTTACAAGAATCCGTAATGCAAATACAGCAAAGCATGACACGGTCGATGTTCCTTCTTCCAAGATGAAGGAAGCAATCGCAAAGATCTTATTTGATGAAGGTTATATCGCAAAGTACGATATCATCGATGACGGCGCATTCAAAACTATCCGTATCACCATGAAATACGGTAAGGACAAGAACGAAAAGATCATCTCCGGCATCAAGAGAATCTCCAAACCCGGTCTTCGCGTTTACGCGAACACGGAAGATATGCCCAAGGTACTCGGCGGTCTCGGTATTGCGATCGTTTCCACCAACCTGGGTGTTATGACCGATAAGGAAGCAAGAAAGAACAATGTCGGCGGCGAAGTTCTCGCATTCGTCTGGTAATCAAATCAAACAAAAATATTTTATGGAGGTACGGGCATGTCACGTATAGGAAAAATGCCAATCGCGATTCCTGCAGGCGTAACTGTTGAAATTGCAGAAAATAATAAAGTGACTGTAAAGGGACCCAAGGGTGAACTGACAAGAGTATTCGCTCCTGAGATGGAAATCAAGCAGGAAGGTGCTGAGATCATCGTTACCCGTCCCAATGACTTAAAGAAGATGAAGTCCTTACACGGCCTGACAAGAACACTGGTCAACAATATGGTAGTCGGTGTTACCGAAGGCTTCAAGAAGACCCTCATCATCACAGGCGTAGGTTACAGAGCCCAGAAGAGCGGCAACACGCTGACTCTTTTCCTGGGTTACTCTCACCAGATCGATATGATCGATCCCGAAGGTGTTACCTCTGAGTGTGAAAACCAGACAACCATCCATATCACCGGTATTGATAAGGAAAAGGTTGGACAGTATGCAGCAAATATCCGTGAGAAGAGAGCACCGGAACCGTACAAGGGCAAGGGTATCCATTATGCGGATGAGCACATCAGACGTAAAGTCGGTAAGACCGGTAAATAATAAGGAGAGGTGAGCGATATGTTAAGTAAAGTATCAAGATCTGAAGTTCGTGTTGAAAAACACAGAAGACTTCGCAGACACTTAAATGGTTCCGCAGAACGTCCTCGGATGTCTGTGTTCCGCAGCAACAATCACATGTATGTACAGCTGATTGACGACGCTGCAGGAAGAACCCTGTTATCAGCTTCTACTCTGACTAAGGAACTTGGCCTTGAAAAGACAAATGATGCGGCAGCAGCTGCAGCTCTTGGCTCATTCATCGGCAAGAAGGCTGTTGAAGCCGGCTTTGAAGAAGTCGTATTTGACCGTGGCGGCTATATCTACCAGGGTAAGATCCAGGCTCTGGCTGATGCAGCAAGAGAAGCCGGTCTGAAATTCTAAGGGAGGAAGATAACATGGCTCGTGACAATCGTGAAAATATCGAAAATCAGTCTGAACTTGAAGACACCGTCGTAGACATCAAGCGTGTAACGAAGGTTGTTAAGGGCGGACGTAACATGCGTTTTGCCGCACTCGTTGTTGTCGGTGACAAGAAGGGCCACGTCGGTGCTGGTACCGGCAAGGCTGCCGAAGTTCCGGAAGCGATCCGCAAGGCAAAACAGGATGCTGAAAAGCACATGATCACCGTTCCCTTTGATGAGAACAATTCCATCCCTCATGACTTCACCGGCAAGTTCGGTTCTGCAGCAGTTCTGTTAAAGAAGTCTAAAGAAGGTACCGGTATCATCGCCGGCGGTCCCGCTCGTTCCGTATGCGAACTCGCAGGTCTGAAGAACATCCGTACCAAGTCTTTAGGTTCTAACAACAAGCAGAATGTTGTTTACGCAACACTGGAAGGTCTGAAAGCCTTAAAGACACCCGAAGAGGTTTCTCAGCTTCGCGGCAAGGCAGTAGAAGACTTATAATTGTCAGGGAGGTTTTGAAATGGCAGAGAACAAAACAATCAAAGTGACCTTAATCAAGTCTCCCATCAGTGCGATTCCGAAACAGCGCGCAACTGTGGAAGCTTTAGGACTTCACAAATTACACCAGACTGTTGAACTTCCGGACAACGGTGCGGTTCGCGGCATGATCTGGCATGTAAATCACTTAGTAAAAGTTGAAGAGTAATCGGAGGTGCTTAGTATGAATTTATCTAATTTAACTCCTGCCGAGGGATCCGTTCAGAACAGCAATTTCAGACGCGGCCGCGGCCACGGTTCAGGAAACGGCAAGACAGCAGGTAAGGGACATAAAGGCCAGAAGGCACGTTCCGGTGCTCCGAGACCCGGTTTTGAAGGTGGTCAGATGCCTTTATACAGACGTCTTCCCAAGCGCGGATTTACAGACCGCAATTCCAAGGAGATCGTCGGCATCAACGTCAGTGCGCTGGATCGTTTTGAAGACGGCGCAACCGTAACGGTTGAAACACTTATTGAAAACGGCATCATCAAGAATCCCCGTGACGGCGTAAAGATTTTAGGAAATGGAGAATTGACCAAGAAGCTCACCGTTAAGGCCAACGCTTTCTCTGAAGGCGCTAAGGCTAAGATCGAAGCTTTAGGCGGAAGTGCAGAGGTGATGTAATGCTGAACACACTGAAAACAGCTTGGAAGATTGAAGACATACGTAAACGTCTGATATTTACGCTGCTTATGGTCGTGGTTGTGCGTGTCGGATCTCAGATTCCGGTACCTGGAACCAATCCTTCTGTTGTCAGCGCTATCTTTGCTTCTTTGAACACAGACGCGTTCAATATCTTCAATTCAATGACAGGCAATTCCATGGAGAATTTCTCCATCCTGGCACTGAGCATTACACCGTACATCACATCCTCCATTATTATGGAGCTTCTGACCATCGCGATCCCGAAGCTGGAAGAACTTCAGCGTGACGGCAACGAAGGCAGAAAGAAAATTGCGGAATATACCCGTTATGTCACCGTGATCTTGGCTCTGATCGAATCCATCGCTATGGCGATCGGATTCGGCAGACAGGGCCTCTTCACCACAAACAATGCATTCTATTACATCGTTTGTGTGATCACCCTGACTGCAGGTTCCGCATTCCTGATGTGGATCGGTGAAAGAATTACCGAGAACGGTGTCGGAAACGGTATTTCAATCGTACTCGTTATCAACATCCTTTCCGGTATTCCGGATGAATTCGCAACCATCTGGGGAACATTCGCTTCCAAACAGATCGCAGCAAGGATCCTGATCAGCGTACTGATCATCGCAGGCATTCTGCTCGTGGTTGCATTTACCGTATGGCTTAACGGCGCTGTCCGTAAGATCCCGGTACAGTATTCAGGCAAGATGAACGGCCGCCGTACAATGGGCGGAGGTTCCAGCCATATTCCGCTTAAGGTTCTGACTGCTTCCGTTATCCCGGTCATCTTCGCATCTTCCCTGATGTCACTTCCGGCAATGATCGGCCAGCTCGCAGGCAACATCAACTACAATACGTTCGGCGGTAAGATCCTGATGTTCCTGACTTCAGGCTACTGGTTCAAGAGCGGACTTCCGTGGTACTATTCACTCGGCGCTCTGATCTATGTGGTTCTGATCATCGTTTTCGCTTACTTCTATACTTCAATTACCTTCAACCCCACAGAGGTTGCCGATAATCTGAAGAAGAACGGCGGTATGATCCCCGGTATCCGTCCGGGCAGACCGACCAGCGATTACCTGAACTCAGAGCTGAACAAGATCGTCTTCATCGGCGCAATCGGACTTTCCATCGTTGCGATCCTTCCCATGATCGTCAGCGGTATCTGGAACGTCAGCCGTATGAGCTTCCTGGGTACCTCCCTCATCATTATCGTAGGTGTTATCCTGGATACGCTGCAGGCTATCGGCGGCAAGATGGTAGCAAGAGAATACGATTCTATTTTTTAACTGATATTGCTTTGGGCCATCCGCATTTTTTGCGAATGGCCCAAAGTGTACCAAAAAAGAAAGGAATTCAAGCATGAAGATCGTGATGCTGGGAGCTCCCGGAGCGGGAAAAGGCACACAGGCGATCCGTATTTCAGAAAAGTACGGTATTCCGCATATTTCCACAGGAGATATCTTCCGCGCCAATATCAAAGCCGGTACTGAACTCGGCGTAAAGGCGAAGGAATATATCGACCGCGGCATGCTGGTACCGGATGAGCTTACGACCGGACTCGTGGTAAACCGGATTCAGGAGGATGACTGCAAAAACGGTTACATTCTGGACGGATTTCCGAGAACGATCCCGCAGGCTTCTTTTTTAAAGAAAGCACTTGCAGAGCTTCAGGATGATCTGAACGCAGCCATCAACGTGGATGTGCCGGACGAGGTCATCATCGACCGTATGGCCGGAAGACGCGCGTGTCTGAACTGCGGAGCAACATATCATATCATCAGTCTGCCTCCGAAGAAGGAAGGGATCTGTGATATCTGCGGTTCCGAACTGACAGTCCGTGACGATGACAGACCCGAAACCGTGAAAACGAGGCTTTCCGTTTATCACAAACAGACACAGCCGCTGATCGATTTCTATCAGGAAGAGGGAATACTTCAGACTGTAGACGGCACCGGAGATTCCGACAGCGTATTTTCTGAAATTGAAAAGATCCTTGGAGAATAAACATGGCGGTAACAATCAAATCACCCCGTGAGATCGAACTGATGCGTGAATCCTGCAAAAGGCTTGCCATCGTTCATGACGAGGTGGGAAAACTGATCAGGCCCGGAGTCAGTACGTGGGAACTTGACAAAAAGGCCTTTGATCTGATAAAGGAAATGGGCTGTAAGCCGAATTTCCTGCATTTATACGGCTATCCGGCAACGATCTGTGCTTCGGTCAACGAAGTGGTCGTACACGGGATCCCGAGCAAAAAAACGATCCTGAAGGAAGGCGATATCGTCGGCATCGATATGGGTCTGATCTATGAGGGCTACCATTCGGATGCGGCAAGGACATACGGCGTGGGCACGATCAGTGCAGAAGACCGTCTCCTGATCGACGTGACCAAACAGTCATTCTTTGAAGGAATGAAGTTTGCACGTGCCGGCAATCATCTGCATGAGATCTCCGCAGCGATCCAGGATTACGCGGAGTCCTTCGGCTTCGGTGTGGTCCGGGATATGGTCGGACACGGGATCGGAACGGCGCTTCATGAAGATCCGCAGATACCGAACTTCCGGACAGTCGGAAAAGGAATCAGGTTAAGACCCGGCATGACGCTTGCTGTCGAGCCTATGATCGATGCAGGCACATGGGAAGTCGAGATCCTGGACGATGAATGGACGTGCGTCACGACGGACGGATCCAAATCCGCCCATTATGAGAATACGATCCTGATCACGGAGGGTGATCCCGAGATCCTGACCTTATACAGGGACGGCAGAGAGGTCTGACAGAGCAGGATGAAAGTTCCTGCATAGAGATATACAGTGCACTATTTTTAGGAGGAAAATTTGTCTAAAGCAGACGTAATTGAAATTGAAGGTACGGTAACCGAGAAGCTTCCGAACGCCATGTTCCGTGTGGAACTGGAAAACGGTCATCAGATTCTGGCGACGATCAGCGGAAAGCTTCGCATGAATTACATTCGTATCCTGCCCGGTGACAAGGTGACTCTGGAAATGAGCCCCTATGATCTGACAAAGGGCCGGATTATCTGGCGTGACAAATAAAAACAGTAAAAAAATCTTGACATTAAGTATAACCCTGTGTTATATTTAACAAGTTCGGCGCGGGCCGAACTATGCCTGTTTATCAGGCATGCGATAGGCAGAATAGGAAAGGAGAGAAGACATGAAAGTAAGATCTTCCGTAAAGCCCATCTGCGAAAAGTGCAAGGTCATCAAGAGAAAAGGCGTTATCCGCATTATCTGTGAGAATCCGAAGCACAAACAGAGACAGGGCTGACAAAAAGCCTGTGGTTTTTTACCACAAAATCAAGAAAGAAAACAAGGAGGTTGTAAGCACACATGGCTCGTATTTCAGGTGTAGATTTACCGAGAGATAAGCGAATCGAAATCGGTTTGACATATGTATATGGCATCGGCCGTACATCTGCAACGAAGATTTTGAAAGAGGCGAACGTGAATCCCGACACTCGTGTCAAGGATCTGACTGATGAAGAAGTTACAGCAATCGCCCGCGTTATCGATGAGTCTGAAATGTTGGTAGAAGGTGATCTCAGAAGAGAAGTCGCTATGAACATTAAGAGACTCCAGGAAGTCGGATGCTACAGAGGAATTCGCCACAGAAGAGGTTTACCTGTTCGTGGTCAGAATACGAAGAACAATGCTCGTACCCGTAAGGGCCCGAAGAAGACTGTAGCAAATAAGAAGAAATAACAGATTTATCGTTCTTCTTTCGTACAGGGATCTGCTTTATGCAGATTGTTTAGCGGTATAGACCCGCAGATCAAATAAGGAAGAACCCATAAGGGAGGTTAGTTTTAAAATGGCAAAGAAAGTCGCAGTAAAAAGAGTGACAAAGAGACGTGTCAAGAAAAACGTTGAACGCGGACAGGCACATATCCAGGCTTCTTTCAATAACACTATTGTGACGTTGACGGATGCCGAAGGCAATGCTTTATCATGGGCATCAGCCGGTGGCCTTGGTTTCAGAGGTTCAAGAAAATCTACTCCTTATGCAGCGCAGATGGCAGTTGAAACAGCTACCAAGGCAGCTTTAATACACGGACTGAAGTATGTTGACGTATTCGTCAAAGGACCCGGTTCCGGACGTGAGGCAGCGATTCGTGCGTTAGCAGCGAGTGGACTTGAAGTTACCAGCATCAGGGACGTAACTCCCGTTCCGCATAACGGATGTCGCCCGCCGAAGCGTAGAAGAGTGTAAGAGGAGGTATTAGAGATGGCAGTTGATAGAACACCTGTGCTGAAAAAATGCAGATCTCTTGATTTGGATCCCGTTTATCTTGGTATTGATAAAAAATCCAACAGACAGTCTAAAACAAACAGAAAGATGAGCGAATATGCTTTACAGCTTCGTGAGAAGCAGAAAGCTAAGTTCATCTATGGTGTGCTTGAAAAACCTTTTAGAAATTATTATAACAAAGCAGAGCGCATGAAGGGTCAGACCGGTGACAACCTGATGATCACTTTAGAGCGTCGTCTGGACAATGTGATCTTCCGTCTGGGTCTTGCAAGAACCCGTATGGAAGCAAGACAGATCGTTGACCATAGACAGGTTGCTGTCAATGGTAAGACAGTGAATATTCCTTCTTACTTAATCAGTGTTGGCGATAAGATCGAAATCAGAGAGAACAAGAAAGATTCTCAGCGTTATAAGGATATCCTTGATACCACATCCGGCCGTCTGGTTCCCGCATGGCTGAATGCCGATCAGGAAAACCTGAAGGGTGAAGTCGTTGCGCTTCCCAACAGAAGTGATATCGATGTTCCGGTTAACGAGATGCTGATCGTTGAGTTGTACTCCAAGTAATGCAGCTCGCACCTAATAAGGAGGGCGAAAGATGTTTGATTTCGAGAAACCGAATATTGAGATCGAAGAGATTTCTGATGATAACAAGTATGGCAGATTTGTAATCGAGCCCCTTGAGCGCGGCTACGGTCTGACTTTAGGCAACTCTTTAAGAAGAATCATGCTTTCATCACTTCCCGGCGCAGCTGTAAGTCAGGTGAAAATTGACGGTGTGCTTCATGAGTTTTCTCCCATCCCCGGCATCAAGGAGGATGTGACTGAGATCATCATGAACATCAAGTCTCTGGCAATTAAGAATAGCAGTTCTACGAATGAGGACAAGATTGCATATATCGAATATGCAGGTGAAGGTGTTGTTACAGCGAAGGATATCAAAGCGGATGCCGACATCGAGATCATGAATCCCGATCAGGTGATCGCAACCTTATCCGGCGGTGCTGACTGCAAGCTGAATATGGAACTTACCATCAGTAAGGGCCGCGGCTATGTAGGCGCAGATCACAGAAAGTCTGAAGATCCGGGTATCGGCGTGATTCCCGTAGATGCGATTTACACACCCATCGAGCGTGTGAACATGAATGTCGAGAATACGCGTGTCGGTCAGATCACCGATTATGACAAGCTGACGCTGGACGTTTACACGAACGGAACACTGGCTCCCGATGAAGCGGTGTCTCTGGCTGCAAAGGTGCTTTCCGAGCATTTAAGCCTTTTCATTGATTTGTCCGAAAACGCCAAACACGCAGAAGTGATGGTTGAAAAAGAGGATAACGAAGCACAGAAAGTCATGGAAATGAACATCGACGAACTGGAGCTTTCAGTCCGCTCGTACAACTGCTTAAAGAGAGCAGGCATCAACACTGTAGAAGAATTATGCAACAAGACTTCCGATGATATGATGAAGGTTCGTAATCTGGGCCGGAAATCACTGGACGAAGTACTTGCGAAATTGAAAGAGCTGGGCTTATCCTTAAGATCCAGCGAAGAGTAATGGAGGATTAGGAAAATGGCAGGATACAGAAAGCTTGGCAGAACTTCCAGTCAGAGAAAAGCGCTCCTGCGCAATCAGGCTACCATGCTGATCTACAATGGTAAGATCATTACCACTGAAGAAAAGGCAAAAGAAGTTCGCAGAATCGTTGAGCCCATGATCGCCCTGGCAGTAAAGGAAAAGGATAACTTTGATACCGTTACCGTTTCCGCCAAGGTTGCACAGAAGGACAAAGACGGTCATCGTGTAAAAGAAGTCGTCAACGGCAAGAAAGTTACTGTTTTTGATACAGTAGAGAAGACCATCAAGAAGGATCAGCCTTCCCGTCTTCATGCACGTCGTCAGATGCTGAAGGTTTTCTATGATGTGACCGAAGTTCCCGCAGAGAACAAAGGCAAGAAGAAACTGACAGTTGACGTAGACTTACCGAAGAAGATGTTTGAAGAGATCGCTCCCAAGTATGCAAACCGCAACGGCGGTTACACCCGTATCGTTAAGATCGGTCAGCGTAAGGGCGATGCAGCGATGGAAGTTCTTTTAGAGCTTGTTTAATCAAACATAAATGATGATCCCGCGGCTTCCGGCTGCGGGATCTTTCATTTATTCCGGATACGGGATCCGGTCAGGAAAGGATGAGGAGGAAAAGATGAAGATCAGACGTGCGGAGGAAAAGGATATTCCGAGACTGAATGCGCTTTTATATCAGGTCTGTCAGGTACATGCTGACGGGCGGCCCGATATTTTTATCGGAGGAACCAAAAAATATACGGACGATGCGCTGAAGGAGCTACTTCACGACGAAACACGGCCGGTATTTGCCGCAGTCGATGAGCAGGACTGTGTCATGGGCTATGCATTCTGTATTTATGAGATCGTACCTGAGGATTCTCCCAACATGGTTCCGATGAGATCACTTTATATCGATGACATCTGCGTGGACGAGACCATGCGCGGGCAGCATATCGGAACAGCGATCTACGAATATGTGAAAGAATGGGCGAAAGAGAACGGTTTCTACAGGATCACGCTGAATGTGTGGTGTCTGAACGGCCCGGCCATGAAGTTTTATGAACACATGGGAATGAAGCCTTTGAAGGTCGTCATGGAGGACATTCTGTAAGCGTCTTTACAAATGTGAAAATGTTGGTTATGATGATTCCGTCATCACGGTGCTTTGACACGCAGTATATCGTTATTTTCCGGCGTGATGGCCGTTTTAATCATTTTGAAAGGGAATACCACCGTTGAAGCAGAAAAAGAAGAGAAAAAAACTGATCAAATTTCTGATCCTGATCCTGATATTTCTGCTGATCCTGGGAGCAGCGCTTGCCGCAGCCGTTCTTCACCGCCAGACGGTAAAGGATGAGTCATATCAGCAGATGGAAAAGGCAACGCTTCCTGTGATCAGTCTGAATTACGGAAACGGTTATACGACACAGCTTCACGGCTATGTCAGCGAAATGACCGTGAAGGATATGCGGGACGTGATCGTGCCGCTCGATAAGGAGAGATCTCTGACAATTCAGCTGAATGACTGCGGAAACCATGTGGACAGCCTCTCGTATGAGATCCGTTCACTGAACGGTTCGGACTTTCTGGATGAAGGCAGTATTCCTGAGCCGGTTTTCGTGAACGGGCTTTTCGAGACCCGGGTCCGCTTCTCCAATCTTTTAGAGAGCGGACAGGAGTATCAGCTGATCCTGAAGGTCGGCATTCAGGAGAAAACGGTCAGATACTATACGAGGATCATCTATTCAAGGACTGAATACTCGGAGGAACTTCTGGATTTTGTCATGACATTTTCCGAGGCTACCTACGACCGTGAGAAGGCTTCCTTTATCGTCAACTATATCCAGCCGGAGGAGAAGTCCGACACGACGGATTATTCCTATACGGATATTCATTCCAAATATACGATGTTTACGTTCGGCAATCTGGAGGTCCTCAGGAATCCGGAGCTTCTGCTGCGGATCACGGAGCTTGAGCCGACGCAGATGGCCGTCACACTGGAGTATTCGATCCGGATCGCGGACGGCGACAAGTACAGTATCTGTGATGTGCGCGAATTCTTCTGTGTACGTTACCGTTCGGGAAAGGTATATCTTCTGGATTACTACAGGAAGCTGAGCCAGCGTTTTTCGGTGGAGGAGGCGGTCCGTGAACGCGGACGTATCCAGCTCGGTATCGGTGACGGAAATGTTCAGATCATCAATTCCGACAACGATAATTATACCGTTTTTGTGACGCAGAAAGAGATCTGGTCCTACAATATCAGGACCAATGCCATGAACCGTGTATTCTCCTTCCGGGATGATGAGGATCCGACAGGGCGTTCCGCCTTTGATCATCATAACGTTCAGGTGGTTGAGGTCTCCGATGAAGGAAACATCGACTATATGGTCTACGGTTATATGAACCGCGGTACATACGAAGGGCAGGTGGGCATCTGTTTCTACCGCTATAATGCGGAAAAAAACGCCACCGACCGTCTTTTCTATATGCCGGTCTCACAGTCCGAGCAGATCCTGATGATGGACCTTGGTACGCTTGCGTACGTCAACGGACAGGATGTCTGCTATCTGCGTTACGGTGACGGCATCTATTCGATCGACCTGAATTCCGGCGAAAACGTGGAGGTCTCCATCCGCGCCTATCCAGGTACTTATGCGAAAAACAGCGCGGGAAACGTTGTCGCCTGGCAGGAAGGCTCGGACCTTCTCTATCCGGAGCGTCTTGTGATCCTGAATATGGATTCGCAGACCACATCGGTCGTGGATGCTGTCGAGGGTGAATATGTGAAGATCCTCGGCTTTATCGGGGATGATATCGTTTACGGATTCGGAAACCGGAACGATTCCGTGATCCAGGCAAATATCGATATGACACAGCTTCTGAACCGGCTGATCATTGCGTCCACGGACGAAGAGCAGACGATTCAGAAGGATTATCAGGCAAACGGTTTCCTGATCTCGGATGTGGATGTGTTTCCGACGCGGATCGTGATCGGCCGGGGGACCAAGAATCTGCAGGGACAGTTCCTTCCGATGGAGGAGGACGTGCTTCTTCTGTCCGAAACGATCTCGGAGAAAACGGAAAAGAGTATGCTGCTGAGCCGGAATACGGAGCCGAAAAAGAAGCAGTACTATATCCAGATCGGCAAGGCAGTCAATGCGGATGCGCAGTTTTCGACGGTCATTCCGCGTTTTGAGACGAAGAATGCGGCCAATGTGATCGCGCTGACGCATCAGCAGACAGGCGTTTATTATGTCTACGGCTACGGAACGCTTCTGCACGTGGAATCCAAGATCAATATTGCGATCGACGAAGCGTATGACGTGATGGGCGTGGTCGTGGATGACGAAATGAATACGCTCTGGACAAGAGGTACCAGAGACCTGTTCAAGACGATCTCCATACAGCCCTACCGCAATACGGATACGCTGTGTGCTTCGCTTCAGGTCCTATGCGCACAGGCAGGCATCCAGCTGAAGGATGTGGAAGGCGATCTTTCAAGCGGAAAGAGCCCGCTGGCCATCATCGACGACGCACTCGGCGAAGGGGCGTCACTTGACCTGTACGGGTGTTCACTGCAGGAAGCGGAATATTTTGTCAACGCCGGACATCCGGTGATCTGCGTATCGGGTGACCGGTCGGCCGTAGTGATCTGCGGTTACGAAACGGACAGCGTGTCAGTCTATCAGCCCGATACCGGAGAGACAGTCTCTCTCAGTACAAAAGAGGCGGAAGAAATGTTCCGGGAAAACGGAAATTCATTTATCAGTTATCGGTAAGGAAAGGAAAAGAATATGACAGCAGCCGGTACATCATTTTATTTTGAGTGGGAAGTCAGACTGATGGAATGGCTTCAGATGAACATGGGCAGTTTTGCGGTCCTGTTCTGGTCTCTTTGCTCGGATCTCGGGGAAGAGCTTGTAATGGTCGCGATCTTCGCGTTCGTTTACTGGTGTTATGACAAGAAGATGGGCGTATATCTCGGAACAAGACTCATGGTGAATCTGACGTGGAATCCCATGATCAAGAATATCGTCCTCCGGAGAAGACCGTATTTTGACAATCCGGGCGTGAAGATCCTGAAGCCTGTGGAGGCGGACGCGGATATTTATGATATCAGCGCGCAGGGATATTCCTTCCCGAGCGGTCACAGCTCCAATGCATCGACCTTTTACGGCGGCATTGCGGCCTTTCTGAAAAAGAAATGGATGCTGATCGTGTGCACGGTGATCTGTGTACTGATCGGCGTTTCCAGATTCTGTCTGGGCGCTCATTATCCGACGGATGTGATCTGCGGTCTGCTCCTCGGTATCGTGATCCTTTCTGTTGTTTCATTCCTGGAAAAGAAGATCACAAACAGGCCG
This sequence comes from Lachnospiraceae bacterium, assembly GCA_045640465.1. Taxonomy (GTDB): domain Bacteria; phylum Bacillota; class Clostridia; order Lachnospirales; family Lachnospiraceae; genus UBA1267. Next base: position 24,015 of record JAZUFC010000019.1, read on the forward strand.
CTTCTGTATCTTCTGATCCTTCTGATCGCCGTTCCCGGATGGTTCTACTGCACCTCCACGGACTTTTATACCGGCTTCGGCATGACGGCCGGCTTCTTTGCGGGCGTTCTGTTTGAGGAGAAGTACGTGAATTTCAAAGAGAGCAGAAATATCGTACGGGTCATTCTGCGTCTTCTGGCGGGCATCGGCCTGTTCCTCGGCCTGAACGAGGTTCTGAAACTGCCGTTTTCAAAAGAGTTTCTGGAAAGACCGGAATTTCTGCCTTTCCTGATCCGTGCGGTGCGTTATGCGATCGTGGTCTTTATGATCGTCGGTCTGTTTCCGATGGTTTTCAGGATCGGTGACAGGATCGAAGCTAAGCACGGAAAAAAGAAATAAGGATGAAACGTACCGGCCGGAAAAAGGCGGTTCCGGCAGCGGATTCTTTGCGGACCATAAAATATGCGCTGTGTTCCGTGAACACCGGAAAAGGTGCCGTTATAAGCGCCTGAGGGCATGAAAAACAGGGCGCCGGCCGTTTGCATTTATGAATTGAAGGAACAGACGGATGATAAAGGAACAGTATATACGGACGGCTATGGTCCTCGGAGAAGAGGCGGTCGAAAATCTTTCCGGGAAGCGGGTCGCGGTCTTCGGCATCGGCGGTGTCGGCTCCTACTGCGTGGAGGCGCTTGCAAGGGGCGGGATCGGCGCGCTGGATCTTGTGGATCACGACAGAGTATCGGAATCAAACATCAACCGCCAGCTGATCGCGGATCATACGACGGTGGGCGAATACAAGACTCAGGCCGCAAAGCGGCGGATCGCGAATATCGATCCGGACTGTACGGTGCGGACGTATGAGACATTTTTCCTGCCGGAGAACCGCGGGGATTTTGATTTTTCGGTCTATGACTACGTGGTCGACTGCATCGACACGGTCAGCGGAAAGATCGCACTGATCGAGGAGGCGAAAAAAGCCGGCGTTCCGGTGATCTCGGCAATGGGAGCCGGAAACAAAAAGGATCCGACGCTTTTCCGTGTTGCGGATATCGAAAAGACCTCCGTCTGTCCGCTTGCAAAGGTCATGCGGCAGGAATTAAGGAAACGCGGGATCAAAGACGTCAAAGTCGTCTTTTCCACGGAGGAGGTCGTGCGTACCGGAGAGAGGACACCGGGAAGTCTTCCGTTCGTGCCTTCCGTCATGGGACTCATCATGGCGGGTGAAGTCATCAAAGCGCTTTCCGGAAAAAAGTAAGGGAGAAGATCCATGTACCGGTTTGACAGAGCTGAATACGAAAAAAGAACACAATGGTTCCGGGATGCCCGCTTCGGCATGTTCATCCACTGGGGGCTTTATGCGATCCCCGCAAGAGGCGAGTGGGTCAGGAGCACGGAAGAAATGACGGATGAGGATTACGAGCCGTATTTCCGGGAATTTGATCCGGTGGATTACGATCCGAAAAAGTGGGCAAAGCTCTGCAGAGAGGCCGGTATGAAATATGCCGTTCTGACCGCAAAGCATCATGACGGTTTCTGCCTGTTTGACAGTGCCTATACGGATTTCAAGGCCACGAACACGAAAGCCGGGCGCGATCTTCTCAGAGAATATGCGGATGCTTTCCGGGCAGAAGGCCTGAAGGTCGGCTTTTACTATTCGCTTCTGGACTGGCATCATCCGGATTATCCGCATTACAAAGACCGTCATCATCCGATGCGGAACCGCGCGGAATACGGAAACGAAGGCCGTGATTTTTCCCGTTATGTGGAATATCTGCACAATCAGGTGCGGGAGCTCTGCACAAATTACGGGAAGATCGATATCATCTGGTTCGATTTCTCTTATGACGATATGCGCGGGGAAATGTGGGAAGCCTCGAAGCTTGCGGACATGGTGCGCACGCTCCAGCCGGGGATCCTGATCGACAACCGTCTGGAGGGCAGCGGTTCCGAGCAGGGATCGCTTCTTCTCGGGGATCCGCTTCCTTATCACGGAGATTTTGCGTGCCCCGAGCAGATCATTCCGCCGGAGGGCCTGAAGGACAGGTACGGCAGGGATGTGCTGTTCGAAGCCTGCTTTACGATGAACGGAAACTGGGGCTATTCTTATGAGGATCATTATTTCAAACCGTCCGGCATGCTGATAAAAAGTCTGGTGGAATGCGTTTCGAAGGGCGGCAACATGCTTCTGAACGTCGGACCGGATGCGAGAGGAAATATTCCGGAGGAATCCGTCCGGATCCTGAAAGAGATCGGCGCATGGATGAAAAAATACTCATCATCCGTTTACGGCTGCACGAAGGCGGATCTTCCGAAGCCGGAATACGGAAGGATCACCCGGAAGGATGAAAAGACCCTGTATTATCATATTTATGACAATACGGTGGGACCGCTTCCCCTGTTCGGACTGAAGCGGGAGGAGATCGGATCCGTCCGCGATACCGCGACGGGAGCGGAGCTGAAACTTGCGGATACCTGGGTGACCCAGAACTATCCGGATCTCACATTTGTCAATATTTCTCCGGATCCGGTGCTCCCGGATCCCGTAGATACTGTCATCACGGTCAGACTGAAATAACACCTATGAAAAAACTGAAAACCGCGGGAACGCCGCTTCTTGCCGCAGTGATCTGGGGAACCGCCTTTGTGGCCCAGAAGGGAAACAGAGTCGGAAGCTTCACCTTCAATGCAGGCAGATCTTTTGTGGCGGTCCCTTTTCTGCTTCTTCTGATCCTGATCCTGAACAGGGGGGATCTGAAACATATTCTTTCCGAAAAAAAGAAAGAGGACACAATGAGACTCTGGAAGGGCGGCATCCTGATCGGCATCTCATTATTCCTTGCGACTTTTTTCCAGCAGCACGGAATGGATCTCGGGACCGAGGCCGGAAAGGCCGGCTTTGTGACGGCCTGGTACATGGTGCTCGTGCCGGTCACCGGAGTCTTTCTGAATAAAAAATGCGGCGTGAATGTCTGGGTCAGCATTTTTCTTGCCATAACCGGACTGTATTTTCTGTGCATCAGGAAAGGAGAGGGCACTGCCTTCTTCTCCATGCGGACATCCGATGTATGGGTCCTTTTCTGTGCGGTCTTTTTTACCGCACAGATCCTTCTGATCGATCATTTTGCACCGCTCTGCGATCTTGTAAAGCTTTCCTGCGTCCAGTTCCTGACCTGCGGTGTACTGTCGCTTGCTTTTGCGCTGATCTTTGAAAGCATATCGCCGCAAGCGCTCTGTGAGTCGGTTCTGCCGATCCTGTACCTCGGCATCTTTTCATCGGGCATTGCCTATACGCTTCAGATGATCGCACAGAAGGACGGAAATCCGGCGGTGGTCTCCGTGCTGATGTCGATGGAATCCGTCTTCTCCGTGATCTCGGGGGCGGTCATTCTTCATGAGAGACTGACACCGAGAGAGTATCTGGGATGTTTTATCATGTTTCTTGCCGTTATCATCACACAGCTGCCGGAAAAAAGGGGACTTGCAAAGAAAAATTCTTTCTGATAAAATGGGCGGATAAGAAAACAAGGGAGAGTATCATGCGTATCGGAACCGGATATGACGTACATAAACTGACAGAAGGAAGAAAACTGATCCTTGGCGGTGTGGAGATCCCGTACGAAAAAGGGCTTCTCGGCCATTCCGATGCGGATGTCCTCATCCATGCGGTCATGGATGCGATCCTCGGCGCTGCGGCACTCGGAGATATCGGAAAGCACTTTCCGGATACGGATCCGGCGTTTGAGGGCATCAGTTCCGTGGTGCTTCTGAAGAACGTTTCAAGGATCATCACGGATGCGGGCTACCGCATCGGAAACATCGACGCGACCGTGATCGCTCAGGCACCCCGCCTGGCACCGCATATCGAAAAGATGCGGGAGAATATCGCTGAGGCGCTGGCGTGTGAAACGGACCGTGTCAGCGTAAAGGCGACAACGGAGGAACATCTCGGCTTTACCGGCCGCAAGGAGGGCATTTCGGCCCAGGCAGTCTGTCTTTTGGAAGAGTTGAAATCATGAGTTTTGCAGAATTTGTCAGAGAACAGACGGCGCTGATCCGGGAAAAGGATCCCGCCATGAAAAGTAAATGGGAGGTGTTTCTGTACCCCTCCTTTAAAGCGTTGTGTGCATATCGCGTCAGTCACCGGCTGTATCTGAAGGGACATTATTTTCTGGCAAGAAAGATCTCCCAGAGATCTGCCAGAAAAACAGGCATCGAGATCCATCCGGGCGCTCAGATCGGCAAAAATTTCTTTATCGATCACGGCCACGGCGTTGTGATCGGTGAGACGACGGTCATCGGAGACAATGTGCTTCTGTATCAGGGCGTGACGCTCGGAGGCAACGGAAAAGAACAGGGAAAACGTCATCCGACGATCGGAAACAATGTCATGATCTCCGCCGGCGCAAAGGTCCTCGGGTCCTTTACGATCGGCGACAACGTAAAGATCGGGGCAGGCTCGGTCGTCCTGAAAGAGGTTCCGCCCAATTCCACCGTGGTGGGTGTTCCCGGCCATGTGGTAAAAAGGGACAATGTCAGGATCCCCTCTCAGGAACTCGACCAGATCCATCTGCCGGATCCGGTTCAGGAAAAACTGGATGCTATGGAGAAAAAGCTTGCCGAACTGGAAAAACTGCTTGAAAAGCAGGGATAACCGGAAAGGATAAACATGTCAAAAAGAGATTCGTCCGTAGAGATCCTGCGGATCGCTGGCTGCTTTTTTGTGCTGGCGCTCCACTGTTCTCTGCCCGTGGATTTTTCGGAACCGGGCATGAAAACTGCCGTCAGGGGCATTCTGTATGCGGCCTTTTCACTGGGTGTGCCCGTCTTTTTCATGATCACGGGCTTCTTTCTGTTTTCGGACGGAAACATTCTGAAAAGGTACCGGAAGTTCGGTCTGTCCGTTCTGATTCCGGCGGCAGCCGTTATGCTTCTGTCTTTTATTCTCCGCGACTGGATCATCGGTGCAAGGAGTCTTCTGTCCTGTATTCTGCATCCCTTTGCCGATCCGTTCCTTCCGGGGATCAAGAATGCGATCCTCGCAGCGCTGAATCTGCGGCTGAGAAGCATGCCGGACTGTGTGGCGCATCTCTGGTATATCAAGGATTATTTCAAATGTCTTCTGATCTATCCGCTTCTTTATTATGCGCTGAATCATGAAAAGGCGCCGCGTTTTCTGCCGGTGTTTTTCCTGATCCTCTGTGCGGCGGATCTTCTGATGGCGGATCTGTCGGTCCTTTGTCCTGACGTGACCAGAGGGATCTTCTTCTACAATCCGCTTCTTCTTGCCGTCTGCTATATGCTTGCGGGATATGTGGTCTACCGGGAAAGAGAGCGCATCAGAAGACACAGAGTCCTTTCGCTTCTGTTCGGTCTGTGTCTGTTCTTCGCAGGCATCGCCGGAAAGTATCTTCTTCAGCTTCTCGCACTGAACAGAACGGGCGATACGCAGTTTTTTGAAGGCTGGGAGAATCTGATCTCCATGGCGGCATCCTTCGGTCTTGTGACAGCAGTGCTGTCATTTCCCTCGGGCGGTTCCGGAAAAGGCCGTCTGATCTCCTTCCTCGGAAAGAGGACATTTACGGTCTATCTGATCCATCTGATCTTTGTGCAGAAAGCACAGACGAGAGGCGTGAAGGCACTTTTCGAGTCCTTCTGCCATACGGAGACTGCGGCGGGATCGCTTTTGTTCTCCATCCTTTATCCCCTTCTCATGCTGATCCTCTGCATGATGGTCTCAACAGCGCTGTATGCGCTGAAAATGCTTCTGACAGGCGCAAAGAACAGCTTTCAGAAAGCTGAAAAAGTGAAAAAGAACAACAGGAGGAATCCGAAATGAAACTGTATAATACACTGACTAAAAAAGTTGAGGAATTCATTCCGAATGAAGAAGGCCGTGTTGCCATGTACACCTGCGGCCCCACCGTATACCATTTTGCGCATATCGGAAACCTGCGTTCCTATATCTGCGAGGATGTCCTGGAAAAGAGTCTGCGCTATGCCGGATATAACGTCAAGCGCGTCATGAATATCACGGATGTGGGTCATCTTTCCTCCGACGCGGATACGGGCGAAGACAAGATGCTGAAAGGTGCGAAGCGCGAGAACAAGACCGTGATGGAGATCGCAGCCTTCTATACACAGGCGTTTTTCAAGGATATGGAAGCGCTGAATATCAAGATGCCCGATGTGGTGGAGCCTGCCACGAACTGCATTCCGGAATTCATTCACATGATCGAAGTGCTTCTTGAAAAGGGCTATGCCTACAAGGCCGGTGAGAATATCTATTTTGATACGTCAAAGCTTGAGACCTATTATGTGTTCGGCAATCAGTCCGATGAGGATCTGATGGTGGGCGTCCGCGACGATGTCACGGAGGACACCAACAAAAAGAATAAAAATGACTTTGTGCTCTGGTTCACCAAGTCCAAGTTCGAGGATCAGGCACTGAAGTGGGACAGCCCCTGGGGCGTCGGTTATCCGGGCTGGCATATCGAGTGCTCCTGCATTTCCATGAAGCATCTCGGCGAATATATGGATATCCACTGCGGCGGCGTGGACAATATCTTCCCGCATCACACGAACGAGATCGCCCAGTCGGAAAGCTATCTCGGACACAAATGGTGCAATTACTGGTTCCATGTACATCATCTGAATGACAGAGACGGCAAGATGAGCAAATCCAAGGGCAATATTCTGACCGTGGACGTTCTGAAGGAAAACGGCTTTGATCCGCTTTCATACCGTCTGTTCTGCCTGCAGTCTCATTACCGCAAGCCGCTGGAATTCTCCTATGATGCGCTGACACAGACCGAGGGCACCTATAAAAAGCTGAAAAAGCGCTGCCTCGACGTGCATCAGGCGGCGAAAAAGTCCGAAGAAGCGGTGAATGATGAGGCATTTGCAAAATTCGACGCATCATTTAAAGATGCGCTCGGAAACGATAACAATACCTCAATGGCGCTCACCGTTTTATACGATGTTCTGAAGAGCGATGTCTCCGATACAACAAAGGACCGTCTGATCGCATCCTTCGATCAGGTCCTGTCTCTGGATCTTCTGAAGGAAGAGGAGAAGAAGGAGCCTGAAGTGGACGAAGAACTGAAGGCTTATGTGGAAGAGCAGATCGCACTCAGAAAAGAAGCGAAAAAGAATAAGGATTTTGCAAAAGCGGATGCGATCCGTGATGCACTGCTGGAGAAAGGTATCGCCATCAAGGATACCAGAGAGGGCGTGGTTTGGCAGAAGATCTGACCCTCGGGTTCCTTGAAAGATTCAAAATCAGCGGGATCATGCCCGGGCAGTACAATATACTGGCACTTGCCTATATCGGAGACACGGTCTATGAACTTCTGAACCGGACGGAAAACGTGGCAAAGCACGATGTTCAGGTGCAGAAGCTTCATAAAATGTGCACGGACCGGGCAAATGCCTCGGCGCAGGCGCGGTTTGCGGAGTTTCTGGAACCGCTTCTCACAGAGGAGGAGCATCTGATCTATAAAAGAGGGCGCAACGCGGACGTCTATTCCAAACCGAAGAACGCCTCCATCATCGATTATCATAAGGCCACCGGACTGGAGGCACTTGTCGGCTATCTCTATCTGAAAGGACAGTATGACCGGCTGACGGAGCTTCTCTATGCGGCCTGGAGCAGAGAATGAAGAACACAGAGAAGAATGATTCTCTTCTGATCGAGGGACGGAACGCAGTCCTCGAAGCACTGAGAAGCGGAAGAGATCTGGAAAAACTGTATGTGCAGGAGGGACCTGCCGAAGGGTCTCTTTCCGTGATCCTGAAAGAAGCGAAAAAGACGGGCGTACGCCCGCAGTTCGTGGATAAGGAGAGACTGAACCGGATGTCTGTGACAGGGACCCATCAGGGCGTGATCGCCATGGTGGCGTCTTATGCCTATTCCGATGTCCGGGAGATACTTGAAACGGCCCGCGAAAAGAACGAACCGCCGTTTCTGATCCTTCTTGACGGGATCGAGGACCCGCACAATCTCGGTGCGATCATCAGGACCGCCAACCTTTCCGGCGCGCACGGCGTGATCATCCGGGAGGACAGGGCTGTCGGCCTCACAGCGAGCGTCGCAAGGACATCGGCAGGCGCACTGAATTATACGAAAGTCGCCCGCGTAAAGAATCTTTCCAGAACGATCGAAGAGCTGAAAAAAGAAGGGATCTGGTTCGTCTGTGCGGCTATGGACGGAACACGTATGTATGATCTCGATCTGAAGGGACCGATCGGTCTCGTGATCGGAAACGAGGGAGACGGCGTGTCCAGACTGGTCCGCGAAAAATGTGACTTTGTCGCTTCCATTCCCATGAAGGGAGATATCGATTCCCTGAACGCATCGGTAGCCGCGGGCGTTCTGGCTTTCGAGATCCTCAGGCAGCGGCTGTAATACAGAGGAAGTTGTATGTCAAACAAACTGATCATAGTGGAGTCACCCACAAAAGTACACACGATTAAAAAGTTTCTGGGAAGCGGCTACGAAGTCATTGCGTCCCAGGGACATATCCGCGACCTTCCGAAGAGTACGCTCGGTGTGGACGTGGAGCATGATTTTGAACCGAAGTATATTACGATCCGGGGCAAGGGAGAACTTGTGGCCGCTCTGAAAAAGGAGATCAAAAAGGCCGATAAGATCTTTCTGGCAACGGACCCTGACCGCGAGGGAGAAGCGATCTCCTGGCATCTTCAGAAGGCGCTTCCCATGGATAAAAAGGAAGTCCGCCGGATCACCTTCAACGAGATCACGAAGAATGCGATCAAAGAGGCCTTAAAGAATCCGCGGGATATCAATATGGACCTTGTGGACGCCCAGCAGGCACGCCGCGTTTTAGACCGTGTCGTGGGCTATCAGATCAGCCCGGTTTTGTGGAAGAAGGTCAAGGGAAAGCTTTCCGCGGGACGCGTGCAGTCGGCCGTTCTGCGTATGGTCTGTGACAGGGAGGAAGAGATCTCAAGCTTCATCCCGCAGGAATACTGGACCGTGGAAGCGGATCTTTCGGATGAAAAGGCCGGAAGATTCAAAGCCGAGTTCTACGGAAAGAAGGACGGAAAGATCACGCTGTCTTCCGAAAAGGAAGTGCAGGAGATCGAAAAGTCGCTTGAAGGACAGAAATTTACACTGGAGGAAGTGAAGAAGACCGGAAGAAGCCGGACGTCGCCGCTTCCGTTCACCACATCCTCTCTGCAGATCGATGCGGCAAACCGGCTGAATTTCTCCACATCCAAAACGATGCGTCTTGCGCAGCAGCTTTATGAAGGCGTCAGCATCAAGGGACACGGCACCATCGGTCTGATCACCTACCTCCGTACCGATTCCACCAGGATCTCCGAGGAGGCGGACAGGGCCTGCAAGGCTTTTATCGGCGCAAATTACGGTGAAGAGTATCTCGGAAGCGGGCAGGTAAGAAATTCCGATTCCGCACAGGATGCGCATGAAGCCATCCGTCCCTCCGACGTGACCCTCACGCCGGAAGAGGTAAAGGCGGATCTGCAGCGGGATGCGTTCCGGCTGTATCAGCTGATCTGGAAGCGTTTTGTGGCGAGCCGTATGAAGGCAGCCTCTTACGACCATATTTCCGTCAGGATCGCGGCAGGTGACTGTGAATTCACGGCCGCAGCCTCAAAACTTACATTCCCCGGCTTCCTGTCCGTATATGAAAGCGAGGAGAAGGAAGAAAATAAAAAGAGTCCGCTGTTCGCACTCAAGGAAGGCAGTGCACTGAAATACGGCGGTCTTGTCAAGGAACAGCATTTTACGGCACCGCCGGCGCATTTCACGGAAGCGTCTCTTGTCAGAGCCATGGAGGAAAAGGGCCTCGGAAGACCTTCGACCTATGCACCCACGATCACAAATATCCTCGGCAGGCACTATCTGGCCAAGGAAGGAAAGAACCTCTTCGTGACGGAACTCGGGGACGTGGTCAATCATCTGATGTGCAATTCCTTCCCGGACATCGTGGATCTTTCGTTTACCGCACACATGGAGAATCAGCTCGATCTGGTCGCCGAAGGGAAAAAAGACTGGCGTGAAATGATGAAGGACTTCTATCCGAACTTTGAGAAGGAAGTCGAAAGAGCGGAAAAGGAACTGGAAAAGGTGAAGGTGGCGGACGAGGTGTCCGACGTTCCCTGCGATCTCTGCGGCCGCATGATGGTCATCAAGTACGGTTCGCACGGCAAGTTCCTGGCATGCCCGGGCTTCCCCGACTGCAGGAACACGAAATCCCTTCTCGAAAAAGCCGGTGTTTCCTGCCCGAAATGCGGACAGGACATCATCATCCGGAGATCCAAAAAGGGCAGAAGATTCTTTGCCTGCGAGAATACGGAATGTGATTTCATCTCCTGGACAAAGCCGAAGGAAGACAAAAAGGCATAAAGGCATAAAGGCACACTCCGGACAGACAGATATGAAAAAGGCATGAGGTGTAAAGAAAAACTACTTGACACCCCATGCCTTTTTATGTATACTGTACCGGTGTGATGGCGGTGCAGTGATGGAAAAGATCGTTGAAAAGACTTTATTGTATGATTTTTACGGAGAACTTCTGACAGATCGTCAGAAGGAGATATTTCAGGCCGTTGTCTTTGACGACATGTCCCTTTCGGAGGCTGCGGAGGAGTTCGGCATCTCCAGACAGGGGATCCATGATCTGGTCAGACGCTGCGAAAAAAGCATGACGGATTATGAAGACCGTCTTCACATGATCGAACGGTATGAAAAGATCAAAGGCAAGGTGCTGACGCTTTTGAAAACGGCCGGAACAGAAGAGGAGAAAGCGCTTCTTTCCGGGATCCTTGCGGATCTGAATTCGTAATTTATCCCTTTCGGAGGACTGACATTGGCATTTGAAAGCTTATCGGACAAATTTCAGGAAATATTTAAAAATCTGAAGGGACAGGGAAGACTTTCGGAATCGGACGTAAAGGCCGCCATGCGGGAAGTGAAAATGGCGCTTCTCGAAGCGGATGTCAACTTCAAGGTCGTCCGTGAATTTGTGAAGAACGTACAGGAGAAGGCTGTCGGCGAAGACG
>JAZUFC010000020.1:0-15505 GCA_045640465.1 Lachnospiraceae bacterium
AAGGGTATGCGCTGGCGTTCAATGGAAGCAGCTATCTGTCCGGGACAGATGCACGGATCGACATTCAGCCGATTACGGGAAAGAGCGGATATTATACGATCAGCGGAAACGGTACCTTTGCAAACTTTGAATGGAAGTTTGAAAACGGCGAAAATAAAGGCTATATCACCAATGTCGGAACGTCAATACGCATTAGCCTTTCTTCTTATAACAACCAGTTGAGTGTTGCCCGGAATTCCGGAAACAGCGCTTTTGTGATCAGTGCCGGTAACTATTACAATACCTACTATCTGAGTGAACAAAACGGTAGCTTCTACAGTGTGACCAGTGCAGATGATTCCACTTCAATGGAGATCTACAAGCTGGTGGATGCGTCCGTTCTTTATGACACCGTAAAAACCAGACCCGGAAGCAATAATTCATCAACGGTCTATACGGTTTCAGTCTACGGAATACAGGTTGACAGTAAAGGTGATCCGGTTTCCGGAAGCAGCGATCCGGTATATCTCGGGACAGTGACAGTCGACGGAAATGCGACGTCTTCAAACCCGGTCGTTCCGTCTGCTGTTTTCAATGGTTTTGTCCAATCAAATTCTGATCTTACAGATGCACATTATGTAAGTTCCTATTTCGGAACAGCAGCTGCCGTGGATAAAGACAATGTCACCAAGCTTTTCCGTTACGGAGACAGCGGCACCCGTTATCTCGGAATCACCTATAACGGCGGCAGCAATACAACGAATAATTATATCGGTGACAGTGATCCGAAGGCATTGTATATCAGATACAACGTAACACAGACAGATGCACAGACCTGGATGGAAGGCAGCAATTACAAAGTAAATGTCTACGGCATCCATGTAGACAGCTATGGAAATGTTCTTTCCGATGTTCCGGTTCTTTTAGATACCATCACGATCACATCCAGTATGAAAGCACCGACTGAGATCGCCGATCCGTACGCAAGCGGGGTGGCCTATCTGCCCAGCGCTCAGTTCTTAAAGTATGTGGATAACGGAATCGTCAGCGGCGAATATGCGGGATCCTACTTCGGATCATTTACGAACGGAGAGAACGGCGAACCCGGAACAAGAGTCTACGATACCAGTATTCCGGATCATGCCCCGGCCGGAGAAGATCCGGACGGTATTCCGGACGGTGTGGATGCGCTGTTCTATACAACACAGAACTACAAAAATTATCTCGGTATCCGTTATCAGACGGGAATCGATAATGTTCAGAATAATACAATACCGAGGTATATTCAGGGAAGCAGTCCGAATGCTTTGTATATCATGTACACGGATAAGCAGGAGGCTGTAAACGGTTATGATGTCGACGAGGGAAAAGCTCCTGACCACCGGAAATATATCGATTCCTTCCGCGACGGAGATCCGAACCCGGATACGCTTTTAGATAACACTGCAGAAGATCTGACTGACCTTTACCGTGTTTATCTGGATGTCGGTCCCGAAACAGCTTATCAGCCGATCGACGTCCTGATCATGCTGGATCTGTCAAATTCAATGGAATCCAACAGAGATGCGACAGATCTCTACGGCAATACGACCACACGTATCAATGCGCTTTGGGGTATGATGTATGGTATGCCTTCTTCCGGAAACTACAATACGGATACATTGAATGTCGGAACAAACGGCAAGGAAGGTCTGTTAAAGAAGATCATTGATATCAATCCGGAAAACAGCATTGCGGTCACGTTCTTCTCTGAAAAAGCAGAAAACGGAATACAGGCAGGCAGCAGTGGCAGCACGAATCTTTCAGAGTATCATAAGGAAGTTATCGACTGGTTCGATGCAAAAGACTGGAATGATTCCATGATCAGCCGGTTTATGCCTCCGAACGGTACAAATTATACTGCAGCCATGATCAAGATGCAGGATATGCTGAAGGAAAAGGCAAGTGACGGACGCAGAAAGGTCGTGATCTTTGTAAGTGACGGTGAGCCGAACTATTTTACATACGGCTACGGCGGTAACTTTGATGACGGTGTTACGGGAAAACTGTTCCCGGCAGGCACGTCGCCAAAAGAACTGGGCCATTTCACGTCCGGCTACAGCACCGTATATCCATACGATTTCTATGATTATGTCAGATACTGGGGCAGCGGCTCCACACCTTCTGCGGACGGCTATGAGGCAGCCATCAGCTCCATCACGAACTTCAAAGGATGGATGGCGAAGCAGGGCAATATTACGCTGAATACCATAGCAATCGGTAAAGAGAATTATTTCTTCCTGGAAGAGATGGCTTTCGGCGGGGAGCAGTTCACCAGTCTGGACTTCTCTAAGCTTCTGAATGTTATGGAGGATATGATCACACAGGGTGCGGGTACATATACTGATATCGAGATCGTTGACACGATTTCGGAGGACGTAGAACTCTACCTGTCGGATTCCTCAAAGGCGATTACGGATCCCGTGAATGCGGATGTCAAGGTTTTTGAGACGCTTTCGGACGGAACAAAGGTGATCCTTTATGAAAATAATGCGACCACGTCGGCCGGTACGGGTATTCTGACAGGACTGACTGTGACGGACAACAAGACTGTTACGGCTTCGTTCCAGAATATCAATTCACCGCTTCATAACGGCAGTAAGTTTACTGTATCCTTCAATATTAAAACGAAACAGTCAGCTTATGACAAGTATGCCGAAAACGTACGGAACGGAGACGGTCTGGATGATGTGCTGAACGGCTATGCGGGAAACAAGGGTGATGCGAATACGGATTATGCTGACAGCGTTCAGCAGAATACCACAAGCTCCAACAAGCCCGGCTGGAATTCCAACAATTACGGAAGCACCGGAAAAGCAGAGGTCCATTATAAGCAGCACCGTTCGGTCGATTCTACGAATAACGACAAGTGGAAGACCGCATATTACGATCATCCGGTCGTTCAGGTCTGGACGACGGACCTGGAGATTACAAAGAAATGGTCTGACGGTGCAGATCTGCATACAGACGACAGTATAACGGTTGAAGTCTATATGAAAGCGCTTCCGGATGATTATGACCCGGATGATCCGCTGACAGAAAGCGTCCGTAGCAACGGAACGAAGATCGCAACTGTTACGCTGAATGCACAGAACGGCTGGACATACACGTTGAATGACCTGCCTCGCGGATACTATTACTACATCAGAGAGGTTGAAAGCTTCGAAGACTATACTCCGGTATATTCACCGATGGCAGCAGCGGTTCCGCATTATGCGGATATCAGCATGCAGTTTGACCTTGCGGCCAATGTCGAAAACAGGAAAAAGGCAGACAAATACCTGATCCTGAAAAAGACCGATATGGAAGGAAATTCCCTGCCGGGAGCTGACTTCAAGCTGTATGCGGATGAAGCGCATACAGAGGAGGTTCATGCAGGCGAACTGATCACATCAGATGAGAACGGTATCTTTACACCGGATGAGTTCTCTCTTGAAAACGGAGAATACTATCTGACGGAGATTTCTGCTCCGGACGGGTACAACCCGCTTGAAAGTGATATCCGTATTGTCGTGACGGATGACGAGATACTGGCCTACTATGAGGACAGTCTTCTTCCGATAACGAAAAAGGAAAGTGAAGACGGAAAAACAGTCACTTATACACTGCCTGTTGCGAACTCTTCCGGTTATGCACTTCCGGAAACGGGCGGCACAGGCATCTTACCGCTTTATGCAATCGGCATGCTGCTCATTGCAGCAGCCTTCATGTACGGCAGCAGTTTGAGGCGCAGACGTGAAAGGAGGGAAGAATAAAAACGCACCTCCCACCGCGGCGAAATATAAGTTCGTAAGCGCCCGGCTGTGAGCCGATCAAACAGGTTACACAAATTCATTTTACATAAGAAAGGGAAAACAAACATGAAAAAGTTTTTAGCACTTCTTCTTGCAGCAATCATGGCATTTTCCATGAGCATTGCAGTGGCAGCTGCGAATGATCCTGATCCTACTAAGGATCCTGTCGTCCTTGATGATCCTACGGCTGATCTCAAAGACCATACTTTTACGGCATATCAGATCTTCGCCGGCACACAGAGCATAGATGACCCTGCACTCGGAAATATTGTTTGGGGCAAGGATATTGATTCTTCTGCATTTGTTGCAGCACTGACGGCTGATGACATGCTGAAGGCATATTTCCCTGCGAAGACCGAAGGAACTTATAGTGCCGCAGAAATTGCTGAAATCATTTCTGAATGGACAGACGGTTCTCAAGCTGCATTCCAGTTTGCAAAGTTAGCAGCACATAATATTAAATCTGACGCTGTTGGTGCAACTCCCGGTGAAACTCTGGAAGCCGGTTATTATGTAGTGGTAGATACCACTGCCGATGGTAAGGATATCTATAACGTAGCGCTTCTGCAGCTGACGAAGAAGGACACATTCGATGTAAAATCAAAGGTTGCTGTTCCCAAAGTTGAAAAGAAAATTAAGAGCGCGCTTAACTGCAATAAGCTTGATGAGAAAATTCCTGATCCTAATGACTCTGCGAAAGAAATCGCTAATCCGGATTATAATGCCGAACACGAGCATACTGCTGAATGTTACGATTGGGTAAAGTCTGACAAGAAACCTGTCGGCGGTGTCGAGGAATTCAAAATTGATACAGCAGTTCCTGCTGCTGCAGCAACATACGATTTCTACTATTTCATCGTGAAAGATACCATGACTGATGGTCTTACCTTTAATAATGATATCGTTGTTACTATCGGCGGTAAAGCTGCTATTGCGGGTACGGACTATACCCTGAAGACCGGTGATGCGACAGAATTAACCTTTGAAATTGCACTGATTGATGCGAAAGCTCATGCAGGCGAGGCTGTTGTTGTTACCTATACCGGCACCGTCAATGAAAAGGCAATTATCGGTACCACCGGTAATCCCAATGAAGTTAAGGTTGATTATTCCAATAAGCCGAATACCGATTATGACGGAACCGAGGATAAAAATTATCCCGGATTCCCGGATTCCACAAAGAATGTCCCCATTGGTGTAACTCCTAAGAGCACGACGCTTACCTATGTCACTGAGATCGCTCTGTACAAAGTCGATGAAAAGAAGAATCCTCTGCAGGGTGCAGAATTCACACTGGAAGGCGATACCATCAAGACAGTCCTTGTATACAAGGAAGTCTTTACAGCGGATAATGACGGTAAGTACTATCAGCTGAAAGCAGAAGACGGAAAAGAACCCACCTACACCAAGGAAGCTCCTGTTACAGCTGATTATATGAAAGAAGTACCCTCAAGCGCCACCGAGGGATATGTTGTCGGTGAAGATACAGAACATCCGGAGAATAATAAAAAGATCAATAGTGTAACCTATCGTCCGTATGTACCTGAAACAGATGTTGACAAGACTGTATATATTCTTGTCGAAGCAAATGCAGATCAGTATACAAGCACTACACAGAAGTACAAGATGACCAAGACCCTCAGCGCTGAAGACACTGATGGCAATACTTCTGTAACGGCAACTGTTGATGATAACGGTTATGTTTCCTTCAGCGGTCTGGATGCAGGCGACTATACCCTTACCGAGAGTAAGACACCGGCAGGCTACAATACCATTGATCCGATTGAATTCACGATTGAATGGACAGCTCCGGCTTCTGTTACTACCGGCGAAGAAAAATGTACCTGGTCTGTTGATAGTGATGCTGATATCAAATACAACGATAATGCCAATGCATTCGAAATCACCATTGTCAACCAGAAGGGTTCTGTCCTTCCCGAGACCGGTGGTATCGGTACCACGATCTTCTACGTCTTCGGTGCAGTTCTTGTTCTTGCAAGTGCAGTTCTTCTGATCACCAGAAGACGCATGAACGCAGGCAGATAAGCAAACGAATTTTGAACGGCAGTTCAGTGCAGAAGCAAATAAATACTGAACAGCAGTTCAGCGCGGCATTTCTCCGCTGTTCCGGACAGGAACAGCGGAGAATCATTTACAGGCTGCTCTATACAGCAGCAGGGAGAATCCTGCAATGAAGAAAAAAGGTCGTTTTTCGACAATATTGTTTCTTGCGATCATGATTGCAGGACTGTCCCTTCTTCTGTATCCGTCATTTTCAAATTACTGGAATTCGAAGCATGCATCCAAAACGATCTCTAATTATGCACAGGAGGTCGCTGATCTGGGAGATGAAGAATTTGCAGTGATGTGGCAGGAGGCAGTGAATTATAATCAGGAACTGCAGCATAAAAAAAACAGGTACGGTCTTTCTGACGAAGAGCATGAGCTTTATGAAAAGACACTGAATATCGGCGGTTCCGGCGTAATGGGATATATCGAGATCAGTTCGATCGATGTGCTGCTTCCGATCTATCACGGAACATCGGACGGCGTTCTTCAGGTCGCAGTCGGACATCTGGACTGGACCAGCCTTCCGGTAGGCGGAAAAGGAACGCATTGTGTGCTTTCCGGACACAGAGGTCTTCCGAGTGCGAAGCTGTTTACCCACCTGGATAAGCTGGTCGAAGGCGACGTATTCATGATCCGTACGCTGGATGAGGTGCTGACCTATGAAGTGGATCAGATTCTGATCGTCAAGCCGGAGGAGACAAAAGCATTGAAGGCGGTTCCGGGGGAAGACTACTGCACACTTGTGACCTGTACGCCTTACGGAATCAACACGCATCGGCTTTTAGTCAGGGGACATCGGATCGAAAATGCGGAAGAAGCGGTAGCAGTCCATGTCATAGCGGAAGCAGTTCAGATCGTGCCGGTTCTGGTTGCATCTTTTTTGTCCGTGCCTGTTCTGATCGTGGTTCTCTTGATCGTGGTCTTCAGCGACAGAAGAAGAAATCTCAGAAAAAGAAGGCCTGATATATCGTATCTTCAGAAACTCAGGAACTGAAATCATATTTTAGCTATGCTGAGAAAGGATGTAAGTATAACATGAGCGGACAGCGTCCGAAAATTGAGATCGGCTACTGTGTCGGTATGCTGACGGTAAGAAGCCGGACAGAAAAGAGAAAATGCGGTTATATTGTATGGAACTGCAGATGTGACTGCGGGAAAACAATTGAACTGGATACACGCGCACTGCAGCGCAGAACGGTAAAGGATTGCGGCTGTGCTACGGTCGTCCGGCCCGGCATGCTGGATCTGACAGGCGAGCGTTTCGGAAAACTGGTTTGTCTGAAGCTATGTGAAGAAAAGGGCAGACACGGAAATACGCAGTGGCTCTGCCGCTGTGATTGCGGAAAGACCTGCATAGCTTCACTTTCACAGCTGAGAGCAGGCAATAAGAAAAGCTGCGGATGCTTAAGTCATCCGGAACTGAAGGATTATATCGGCAGGCGGTTTCATAAACTGACTGTTATCGGATATGACGGTAAGCGAGGCGGAATGCATCGCTGGAAATGCCGGTGTGACTGCGGAAATATCACGACAGTCGGTCAGACAAATCTTCAAAGCGGGAAGACAAAGAGCTGCGGATGTCTGGTATATGCAAAGAAAGAAGATCGCGCCGGAGAGGACGGGCACAAAGGATTTTTTGACGAATACGTATCGGCACACTGAAGGCGCGAATGAATATCCGCTGATCGCAGGCAGCGGCAGCGGAAAGTCCGCAGGCATAATGATACATACCATCAAAGCAAAAACACCATACAGCAAAACGGACGGGGCAAAAAGCTCCGTCCGTTCTGATATACGTGCGTGTTGATCAGAATTTCACTGTTCTCGGTGCGCCGGTGAAGGAAGAGAAGGTTGCAACAGCATCTTCGAAGTAGAGAACTTC
The DNA here is from genome assembly GCA_045640465.1 of Lachnospiraceae bacterium. Lineage (GTDB taxonomy): Bacteria > Bacillota > Clostridia > Lachnospirales > Lachnospiraceae > UBA1267. The sequence goes on from JAZUFC010000020.1 coordinate 7,765, forward strand.
GGTGTTGTCATCGTCTGCAGCGTACATACGCTTCAGGCCGGGGTTGCTTTCCAGCATGTGTTCCTTTGCTTCGAGACGGTCGTCACGGATCAGCTTGGTCTCGATACGGATCCATTCTCCGCCTGCGCATGCGCAGATCTCAGCCTTCGGATTTGCCTGGAGCTGATGAGATACGTTTTTGATCTTACCGGTCTGTGTATAAAGCTTGCCTTCGAAAATATCAAGAGCGCCGAAGGGGCGTACGCGGGGCTGATCGCCTTCAACGGTTGCGAGATAGAATGTGCCGCACTTCTTTAAAAAATCATATACTTCCTGCATGATAAAAGACCTCCTGTGATAAAATAACCCGGCTGAAGCCGGAAAACGGAAAACTTCCGCAAAAATATCGTACCATAGAAGAAGCGGCGAATCAAGTACTCACAGGTGCCTCCGCCTATAAAAATCTGTCATGAAGTATAAAAAGCTGTCATTTCTCCCTGCAGCAAAGGACAGCAGGGCGGATACCCGGGATCTCTCAAAATGACACTTGTTTCATTCGGACTTCTGTGATAGAATGATGTATTAAGATTCGGGGAGAATCGGCTTTTTTCGGCGATACTTTTGAAATATACTATCAGCCCGCGTCGGGCGGCACAAAGGAGGACATCATTATGAAGAAAACGAACACTTTCAGATTGGCAGGCACGGCGCTTTTGATCGCGATTCTGATCGTCATGGCATTTACGCCGTTAGGGTACTTAAGAATCGGCCTTCTTGCCATTTCATTTCTGACAATACCGGTAGCTGTCGGAGCGATCGTCCTGGGACCGCTGTCCGGACTGATCCTGGGCACGGCATTCGGCGTCACTTCCTTTGTTCAGTGTTTCGGCATGGATCCGTTCGGAACCGCGCTGTTTTCCATCAGTCCGGTACTGACCTTCATCATGTGCATTCCCACCAGAATGCTCTGCGGATATCTGGCAGGCCTTGTATTCAAGGGACTTCACCGGCTCGATAAGACAAAGACAGTCTCCTATTTTGTAAGCGGACTTCTGACGGCTCTTTTCAACACGATCTTCTTTATGTCGATCCTGATCCCGGGCTTCTATCATACGGATTATATCCAGTCTGTGGCAAATGATCTGGGCGCAAAGGGCGTCATGGGCTTCCTGGTCGCAATGGTGGGCCTGAACGGAGTTCTGGAAATGGTCGCCTGTGCTGTGATCGGCGGCGGTATTGCAAAGGCGGTCAGTCTGATCGTCAAGCGGACTTCCGACGGAGCTTATGTCTGACGGAAGAGTCATTGAAAGGTATTAAAATATGGCAGAGATTTTCAAATCCTCCGGTGACGAGGTGCGTGACTGGGAAACACTGATGTTTCTCTATAATTCCGCCATCAAGGAGGTCATGACCAAGATCGATGTTCTGAAGGACGAGTTCAAGCTGACGCATCACTACAACCCGATCGAGCATACCACGAGCCGGGTGAAGGACGCATCCTCCATCGTCAGGAAACTGAAAAAGGAGGGGCATGAAACGGATATTGCGTCCATGCAGCAGTATCTGAACGATATTGCGGGTGTCCGTATTATATGTTCCTTTACATCGGATATCTACAAGCTTGCGGATATGATCTCCAATCAGGATGATATCCATGTGCTTCTTATCAAAAACTATATTGCTTCTCCGAAGCCGAACGGCTACAAATCCTATCACATGATCGTGACGGTTCCCGTCTTTACCTCCACCGGTCCCATAGACACGAAGGTGGAGATCCAGATCCGGACGATCGCCATGGATTTCTGGGCTTCTCTGGAGCATAAGATCCATTATAAATACGACGGCGAAGTCCCGGACTATATTACGGACGAGCTGACAGCCTGTGCACGGATGATCAATCAGCTGGATGACAGGATGCTTTCCCTGAATGAGGCGATCCAGTCTCTGATGGATTCAGAAAAGAATGAAAGCGAAGCATAATACAGATTGAGGAAAGGACAGGATCCTATGGAAGAAACCAGTAAACAGAAAACCGGCGAGATCCGGATAGCGGAAGAAGTCGTTCTTGCGATCGCCGGTCTTGCGGCAACCGAGGTAAAAGGCGTTGCGTCTCTTTCCGGCGGACTGACACATGATCAGATCGCACGCTCCGATGACAGAAGTCTGTCAAAAGGGCTGAGGGTCACAATAAACGGCAATCAGGTCGCGGTCAGAGTGTACCTGATCCTGGACGGAACTGTCAGCATTCCGGATGTTTCGGCAGAAGTGCAGGAGAAGGTCAAAGGGGCCGTGGAGGCCATGACCGGTAAAGAAGTGACAGAAGTGCAGGTAATGATAGCAGGGGTGAATTTATGACTGTGACCCGTAAGAGAATGCGTGAACTGACGATGAAGATCGTCTATGAATATGAGTTCTACAAAGGAGCGGAGCTTCAGGAACAGGTGAAGCTTTTCCTGGAACAGGAAGAGGATCTGACGGATGAAGACCGTCAGGCGATCCTTGACAGAAGTCTTCAGATCTTCCCGAAGATCAAAGACTTTGACGGTGAGATCAACGAAAACGCAAAGGGCTGGAAGACGAGCCGCATGAGCCGCGTGGATCTTTCCATTATCCGTCTTGCACTTTATGAGATGGAATACGACGATGAAGTACCCGTGAAGGTTGCCATCAACGAAGCCGTGGAGCTTGCCAAGGAATACGGCGGAGACGAATCGCCGCGCTTTGTAAACGGCATTCTGGCAAAGTTTGTGAAGGAAGCGTAAGTTGAGTCACGTTTATACGGTCAAACAGCTGAACGGCTACATCAAAAACATGTTTGCCTCGGATTTCCTTCTGGGACGGGTGACGGTAAAAGGGGAGGTCTCCAATTTCAAGGATCATCCCTCCGGTCATCTTTATTTTACGCTGAAGGATCCGGATGCTGCGATCTCTGTCATCATGTACCGGGGAAGCCGGCTGTCCGGCCTGAAATGCCGTCTGAAAGACGGTCTGAAGGTTCAGATATCGGGCTCCGTCACGGTCTATGAGTCGCAGGGAAGATATCAGCTGATCGCATCGCAGATCGAAGAGGACGGACTCGGGGATCTCTACCGTCAGTATCTGCTTTTAAAGGAACAGCTTCAGGAGATGGGCATGTTCGATGCCTCCTTTAAAAAGCCGGTTCCGAAGTATGCGCGTACCGTCGGGATCGTAACGGCATCTTCCGGCGCGGCGCTTCAGGATATCCGTCAGATCACGGCAAGAAGAAATCCGTCCGTGCAGCTGATTCTGTCACCCGCACAGGTGCAGGGAGCCGAAGCACCGGAATCGATCGTGCGCGCCATCGAAAGACTGGATGCTCTTCATCCGGACGTGATGATCGTCGGACGGGGCGGCGGTTCGTTTGAGGATCTGAATGCCTTCAATGACGAACGTGTCGCAAGAGCCGTATTCGATGCGGATACGCCTGTGATCTCCGCAGTCGGTCACGAGACGGATTACACGATCATCGATTTCGTATCGGATCTCAGAGCACCGACACCGTCGGCCGCTGCCGAGCTTGCGGTATTTGACCTGAATGAGTATCTGAATGAGCTTATGAATCTGTACAGCAGAATGTACGGTCTTGTGCTTCAGAAGGAAGGCGAAGCCAGGCAGCTTTTAAAGAATCTGAACGGGCAGCTTTATCTTCTGCATCCGAGGATGCAGCTGAAAAATAAAGGCGAAGAGCTGAAAATGCTCGAGGAGAATCTGCGTGCACAGATCAGAAACTGTCTTACGGACAAGAAACACGGCGCCGAGCTTCTGTATGAGCGTTTAAATGCCCTTTCTCCGCTGAACAGGCTGACAGGCGGTTACGGTTACATCAGTAAGAATGAAAAGCCCGTAAGCTCTGTTTTACAGCTTCAGGAGGGCGATCGCTTCACGGTCACATTGAAAGACGGTTCCGTGGAGGCAAAAGCAGAGAGAATTCATAACGGAAGCATCTGAAAACAGAAAAGTACAGACTGTTTCTCAGCCTTTAAGGCAGAGAAGCGGAAGATCCATACAGGACGGCCGTACAGCGGCCGGAGACGGTATCGAAGGTGGAAGAAAGAGAAGATTTTCAGGAACAGAACAGGATCGCCGGTGAAGAAACAGACCGGAGTACGGAAACGGAAGGACTCGAGGAGAATCTTGCAAAGCTTCGGGAGATCATTTCGCGTCTGGAAAGCGGAAAGCTTGATCTTTCCGAATCGCTCCGGGAATTTGAAAACGGGGTCGCGCTTGTGAGAAGATCAAAAGAGCAGCTGGATTCTGCGGAAAAGCGCCTTCAGGTGCTGACAGAGGAGGGAACGGTCCATGACCTTTGAGGAAGAATTTGCCGCGAAAACAGAAGGTATCGATGAAGTGATAGAAAGATATCTTCCCAAGGAGGAAGGCTTTCAAAACACCATTTTCAAGGCAATGAACTACAGTGTACGGGCTGGCGGAAAGCGGCTCCGTCCGCTTCTCATGCAGGAGACGTTTGATCTGTTTGACGGAAAGAGCAAGGTGGTGGAGCCTTTTATGGCCGCCATCGAAATGATCCATACCAGCTCGCTGATCCATGACGATCTGCCCTGCATGGATAATGATGAATACAGAAGAGGAAAGAAGTCCACATGGGCCGAATTCGGCGAGGATATGGGCGTTCTTTCCGGAGACGCGCTCATGGTCTATGCGTTTGAGACTGCCTCCGAAGCTTTTTCCTACAGCGTAAACGGCAAGAATGTGGGAAAGGCCATCGGTATTCTGGCATCGAAGACCGGTATCTACGGAATGATCGGCGGTCAGACCGTGGATGTGGAACTGACCGGAAAGCCGGTCGATGAAACTCAGCTTGATTTTATCTATCGTTTAAAGACCGGTGCGCTGATCGAAGCCTCCATGCTGATCGGTGCGGTCCTTGCGGAAGCGTCGGCGGATGATCTGAAGGCGGTCGAAGAGATCGCGTCCAAGGTCGGATATGCGTTCCAGATCAAAGACGATATTCTGGATCTTACATCCACTACGGAGGTCCTCGGAAAACCGGTGCATTCGGACGAAAAGAACGAAAAGACGACTTATGTGACGATCCACGGACTCGAGGAATCGGAAAATACGGTGGAGCGGCTTCTTTCCGAGGCCATCGATCAGATGCATACGCTCACCGGAGAGAATAAATTCCTGGAAAAACTGATCCGTTATCTGATCACACGTGAAAAATAATGTTAGATTATATACCATCCGCGGAAGAGATCCGGAAAATGGGCAGAAAGGAACTGAAAGACCTTTCCGCTTCCATCCGGAGCTTCCTCGTAGAAAAAGTGAGTGAAAAGGGAGGACATTTATCCTCCAATCTGGGGACAGTGGAACTGACGCTGGCCCTTTTTTCCGTTTTTGATTTTCCGAAGGACAGGGTGATCTTTGATGTCGGTCATCAGTCCTATACCTATAAACTGCTCACCGGGCGGAAAGACGGCTTTGAACATCTCAGGGATCTCGACGGCATGTCCGGTTTTCCGAAAAGAAGGGAATCCGAATACGATGCCTTTGATACCGGACACAGTTCGACTTCGATCTCTGCCGGACTCGGTATGGTCGAAGGGCGGGATCTTCTGAAAAAGGACTATAAAGTCATTTCCGTGATCGGAGACGGTTCCATGACGGGCGGCGAGGCGTATGAAGCGCTGAACAATGCAGCGGCTTTGAAGTCGAATTTCATCATCATTCTGAATGACAACGGCATGTCCATCTCACAGAATGTGGGCGGTCTCAGAAAGTATCTGACCGGGATCCGTGCCGGTTCCAAATACAACAGGGCAAAGACCGGCGTGAAGAGCGGTCTTTCAAGAATACCGCTGATCGGAAGCGGCATCGTCGGGCTGATCTCCAGGATCAAGGATTCCATCAAGGAGATCTTTGTACCGGGAGGTATGCTGTTTGAAAATCTGGGGATCACTTATCTGGGCCCTGTGGACGGCCACAATATTCCCGAAATGCAGCGTGTTTTTCAGAAGGCGGCGGGGCTTGATCGTGCCGTTCTGATCCATGTCCGTACAGTCAAGGGAAAGGGCTACGGCCCGGCGGAAGAGAATCCGGGTGCATTTCACGGGGTGAATCCTTTCGATATCGCGACCGGAAGACCGAAGGTGCAGGCGGCCTGTACGTCCTGGTCGGAAGCTTTCGGAGAATGGATCGAAAAAAGGGCGCATGAGGATGAAAAGATCTGTGCCGTGACGGCTGCCATGGGCGACAATGTGGGACTGAACGCGTTTGAAAAGTCGTTTCCGGACCGTTTTTTTGATGTCGGCATCGCAGAGCAGCACGCGGTCACGTTTTCCGCGGGACTTGCTCTTTCCGGCATGAAGCCTGTCTGTGCAGTCTTTTCTTCTTTCCTGCAGCGCGGATATGACCAGATCCTGGAGGATGTCTGCATGCAGGATGCGCATGTTCTGTTTGCGGTGGACCGTGCGGGTATCGTCGGAAGAGACGGAGAGACGCATCAGGGACTTTTTGATATTGCTTATCTTTCCTCCATGCCGAATCTGTGCCTGATGGCACCGAAAAACAGGCAGGAGCTCGAAAGAATGCTCGAGTTTTCAAACCGTTATCCGCATCCTTCTGCGGTACGTTATCCGCGCGGAGCGGCCTTTTTGGGGCTTTCGGGCTTCGATGCTCCCGTGGAATACGGAAAGGCGGAAGTGCTGAGAAAAGGCTCAAAGATCGCGATCCTCGGCTTCGGTGATATGGTGCGGACAGGTGACGAAGTATGCCGCATTCTTTTGAATGACGGAATCCATGCGACGCTTGTCAATCTGCGTTTTGCCGCGCCCTTTGACCGGGAGCTTTTAAAGTCGCTTCTTCCGGAACATACTCTATTTGTCACAATGGAGGACGGGGTCCTGACGGGCGGTATCGGAGAACAGATCGCATCTTTCCTTTATCAGGAAGCGAAAGAACAGATCAGTGTTCTGACTGTCGGTGTTCCGGACATGTTCGTTCCTCAGGGGAACACGGATGAACTGAAAAAGATGCTTCGGATGGATGCGGAAAGCATCGCAGAAAGAATCAGACAGGAGAGCAGATCGTAAAATGAAGGAACGTCTGGATGTGCTTTTAACAAATACGGGACTGGTCTCTTCCAGAGAAAAAGCCAAGGCGCTGATCATGGAAGGGAAGGTCTATGTGAACGGGCAGAAGGAGGACAAGCCGGGAACCCAGTTCGATATCTATTCGAACATCGAGCTTCGCGGAAATCCGATCCCTTATGTGAGCCGTGGCGGTCTGAAGCTTGAAAAAGCCATGAAGACCTGGCCCATCCTTCTGACGGATAAGATCTGCATGGATGTCGGTGCGTCTACCGGCGGTTTTACGGACTGCATGCTCCAGAACGGCGCAAAAAAGGTCTACGCCGTGGATGTGGGCTACGGTCAGCTGGACTGGAAGTTAAGAAACGACGAACGCGTCGTCAATCTGGAAAAGACCAATGTACGTTACATCACAGAGGAACAGGTACCTGAAAGGGTGGATTTTGTCTCTGTGGATGTCAGTTTTATATCGCTTACCAAGATCCTGGAGCCTGTGAAGAATCTGATGGAGGAAAGGGCGCAGATCGTGTGCCTGATCAAGCCTCAGTTTGAAGCAGGACGGGAAAAGGTAGGCAAAAAAGGTGTTGTCCGGGAGCCGGAGACCCATATCGAGGTGTGCGAGACTGTGATCGCATACGCTTCTTCACTGGGTTTCGGCATCAAGGGGCTGACTTTTTCTCCCATTAAAGGGC
>JAZUFC010000021.1:0-2248 GCA_045640465.1 Lachnospiraceae bacterium
GGGGCTGTCGCAATAGCAAAAGTTCTTAACGACTTTTTACCGGGCGGCAGCCCTCTTTTTAACACAAAATCTCCCGGAACCGTTATGATTTCGAGAGATTTTCTTTTTTATCGTGTCCTTTACCAGGCATCCCTCTCGGCACGCCTTTTCATTGTGGATTCTGTTTTGATGTATCAAAAATTTATGCCATTTTCAGTTCGAAGAGGTGAGCCCCCGTTCGTCCCGACTGGATCCTGCAATGAAGTTTATTCAGGTTTCTTCCCATTGCAAGAAGGATACTCTCGGCCAATGCATTGGCCTTACCCCGATACAGATATCTGCGGAACCCCATATCTTCCTTTACATCGGCAAAGGATCCCTCTGCCTGAATGCTTCTGTTCATCCGAAGCTTCGTTCCGTATTCGCTTGTAACCCGTTTGAGGTCTGCTTCCCGGTAAGCTATCATTGGCTTCGAAATCTGAATTATCTTACTGCGTTCCCCCATCGGAGTCTTGCAGTTGTTCCCTTTTATGCAGGCCTCTTTATGCGGACATCCTGTGCAGTCTTCGCAGCCGTACAGCGTGATTTTCTTACGGTATCCGCTTTCATTTTTCGGATTGCGCTCATAGAGGAATCTCAGTTCCTTTCCGGCATGGCAGAAGTAGACGTCCCGCTCCCGGTCATAGCGCATGTTTTCCGATCGGGAAATATCTTTTTTATACTTTCCGGTTTTGGATATCTCATAATTCACCGGCTTGATGAAAGACAGCTGTCCGTTCGCTTCCAGAAATGCGTAATTCTCTTCGCTCTCGTAACCGGCATCCGCCACGATCTCCGTATACTTGAACGACAGATGCTTTTCCATGTCCTTCAGGAAGGGTATCAATGTCCTTGTGTCTGTCGGATGAGCACTGATATCTACCCAGGTGATGTATTCCGAATCCACACCGTGCTGAATGTTATACGCCGGCTTCAGCTGGCCGTTCCGCATGGCGTCCTCCTTCATCCGCATGAAGGTCGCGTCCGGATCCGTCTTTGAATAACTGTTCCGGCTCCCGCAGATATGAAGCTTTTGCGTGTATTCCTTCAGTTTGTTCAGGTATTGATCCAGCTGCTCTACAGATCTCTGAAGCGGAGTCTTTCTCTTTCCGATACCATGGACGAAGATGACGCCTTCTTCCTTACGGATCCGGCACAGCTGCTTTCTGAGACGTTTCAGTGTCCGGACGGAAATCTGATCGTTATAAACGGTCCTGATTCCGTAGAGTTCTTCACACTCCGAAACAAAGTCCGCAAGCTTTGCGAAAAGTCTGGCCTGATTCTTCGTTACAGCCTTTTTCCAGACAAAGGTGTACTTGTTGGCTGCAGACTCGATCTTTGTCCCGTCAATAAATATGGTCTTCCCGGAGATCTCACCAATAGCATAAAGAAGCTCTGACATCTTTGCAAGAAGCAGCTTTGAACAGCACGAAAAATGAAGGGAGATGAAGCGTGCTATCGTAGCGTGATCGGGTGCCGGCATACCTTCTAAGAGATACATGAAGTTGATATCACGTTTACAGGAAGATTCGATGTCTCGGCTGGAATAGATGCGGTTCATGGCTGCATAGAGAACGACTTTCAGCATCTGACGGGGTGACACCTGATTTTTTCTGATCCTGTCATAGGTCTTATACAGTTCAGAAAGGTCCATTTCCTCCACGAAGGCGCTTAACAGGCGGACCGGATCATCGGATGGAATAGAAATCTCTAAATTCAGCGGAAGTTTGAATTGATAATTACAGGAAGAAAGGCTATAATCCTGCTGTAGTTTTGTTAGTCGCATAACAGAATTATACCACAAACGCCGAGGCTTATCACCCCGGCGTTTGGTGTTATATGCCATTTTTATGAAGTGAGTTGCCGCACGTTAGTGCGACAGCCCCATTTTTTTGCGTTCAATTGCCGCTGTTTTCCGGAGCAACACCGTTTTCACCGGAAGGTTCTTCCGGTTCCGCGGGCTGTGAAGGCTCCGTCGGTGCCGGCTCACTCGGCTTCTCCGTAGAGGCTTCCGTTGCCGGTTCGGACGTAGTCGTCTCCTCGCTGGAAGGTTCCGCCGTGGTCGTTTCTTCGACAGCAGGCTCTGAAGAAGTCGGCTCCGCCGTGCTTTCTTCGGTCGGAGGCACTTCCTCAGTCGTTTCCTCGGCTGCAGTCGTTTCTTCGGCCTCAGTGGTCTCCTCGGCAGTTGTCGTTTCCGCCTCGGTCTCCTTCGGTGCAACGGTCACCGTGA
>JAZUFC010000022.1:0-16341 GCA_045640465.1 Lachnospiraceae bacterium
AACAGTCTTGATACAGGAAGAACGGAGCCCTTTGTCACGGTAAACTGACCGATCTCTGTTATCATGGAGGTATTGATCATACTCTTCAAGGACCTCTTTTGTAAGCTCACGACCGGCTTTACAGATAATTCTGAAAATTTCCTGTTCAATCTCCTTGAAAGTTACAGCGTTTCCGTTTACTATAGTATCCATCATACAGGCCCTTTCGTATTTTTTCTGGACAATTAAATACTAAGCTATTTCTGTATGATTGGGAAGAGGTTTCGGCCTCTTCCTGTTTTTTTGCCAACTATTATTTTACTCTAAGTTTTCACGGATATGCCGCAGCGTGCAGCTTACCGCTCCAAACACATCTTCTCTATCGTTTCCGCATAATTCTCTTCGATCAGAACCGCATCCAGCCCATGTTCCTGACAGCCTTCATAGTAATAACGGTTTTCAAGTTTCATGTGTTCTGCCGTGCAGTACGAATCATCCAGCCGGTTTTCGATGCAGGAAGCATACTGCCTGATCTCCGTGAAATGAGCATCGATATAACTGTCACTCAGGCAGAGACAGATATACCTGATATGTTCCAGATATTCATCGGACAGATCCGCTTTCCAGTCAAAGGGGACATAACAGCCCTCCACAATGAGATTCTGCCTATTTTCGATCGCGGTCTTGATCATTTCCCGGATGACAGGCCACAGGTATTCCGTCATTTCGCGATCATCTTCCGGCGTCAGATCCGTATAGCCGCTTCGGATCAGTCCCATCTTCAGATGGTCTTCCGAAATATACGGATAGTGGTATTTTTCCATCATCAGCTGGGCAAGTCTTGTCTTCCCGGTATGGGACGCGCCCGTTATGATCACGATCATAGTCTGCCTCCTTTCGGGTCAGTGTCACTCTGTCTGACACCTTCCCGCTGTATGCTGTCAGTCCAATATTTCAACAGCATCCTGAATTGTAAAGAATGCTTCGTCCAGATGAATTTCGTCAGTTAGCCGCTTTTCCGTCGCTGTCATAACAGGATACTGAAAGCGCCGGATCTGATGTGTATAGTTGAACCATGAAACAGCGATCCAACCGTCCTGTACTTTAGAGACCGGATACGAGACATACCCTCTCTGCCGTTCACCCCCGTCCGGAAAAGAAAAAGAGGCAAAAACGTCTGTGAATGAGGATTCTCCAGAAAATGCGATGCCGGACGGCGTGTATGCTTTTTCTCCGAGGAAATGGTACGGTGCAGTAAAAGAAAAACCGGCCTTATCATACAGGACCCGGCCTGTCATCTCTCCGGCATACGCCCACCCCTCATAATTGTAAGCGGGCATGAGACGGATGGATTCCGTTCCGAAAAAGCCGGGATCGGCAGTCCATTCAAAATGCTGAATGATCCTCCATGTCTCCTGCTCTCCGGAAATCTCTACCGCAATTCCCGTAATACGCAGTTCTTTTTCGTCACGGGCAGTATCATTGCTGACCGGATGATCTTTCACATCTGTAAGCACCCGAACCGCACCTCTGCATGCATAGATGTCTTCCTCGCTCATATCATTCAGGATCCGCTCCGGAAAACCAAGTTCAGCAAGAGCTGATCTGATCTGCCGAAGCTCACTGTCTTCCTGTGTTTTCAGAGATTCCCATGCCATATCATACTTGTCCCAGAAGAGATAACCGCAGGCACACCCGCTCACGATAACCGCAGCAATGCTGATTATAACGGCAAGATCCGATACCTTTGCCGGCACAGTCCTGACAGCGTATCCGGCTTCGTCAAGTTCTTTGGAAAGTCTGAACAGACTGCAGATGATAAAAATATAGCTGACGATCATCGCAATACCGATGATAACACCGTTATACCTGCTGAGGGCCAGTACCCAGACAAAAGCGCACCAGACGATCAACGCTGCAGCGCTTCCCGCATGAGGCGGAAGATCCGCTTTTTTCTGAACCGCCAGCAGGCCTCCACGCAGGCAGAAAACAAGAACAAACAGCAGACAGACGTAGACAATGTTGAGACCTTTGCCAATAGAAGATGAATAAAAGCTGCTATGATAGATCGTAGTGTTCAGAATCAGCAATGAAAGAAAATAAAACGCCCGGATGATCGCTATAATAAAACAGGCTCTGAACCATCTGTTTTCCCGCCGCAAGGCACGAAATCCCAATACAGACAGTATTAACCCGCTAGCAGGAAGGATATAGTTCAGGGACAGGAAGTTCAGCGTGATCGTACTGAGTGCCATACCGGTCAGAACGCGGTTCATGGCTTTCTTCCAGGGTGTCACCCCGGCAACGATATTTTCAGGCGGCAGATCGGATACACCGTTTTCGAGCAGATCATCGAATTCCGCATCATTCAAAGACTTCCACTCGTTTTTATTCATACCCCTCACCTCCAAGCATCTTGCGAAGCAGTTTTCTCAAGCGATACAGTTTTCCTTCCACCGCCCGTTCCGTCATACCAAGTTCGGATGCGATCTGAGCTGTAGACTGCAGATAGTAGTATTTTCTGTAAAACAGTGTCCTTTCTTTTGAAGACAGCTGCTGCAAAGCCTGGTTTACAGCAGCCTGCCGCTCCCTGATCAATATGATCTCCTCCGGGGTCGGTGCCGGTGAAGCTGTGCTTTCAGAGATATCGTCGATGCTGAATACCGGTTTGATCTGTCTTGCCCGGTTAAGCGCGGTGTTTCTCGCTATGGAAGTCAGCCATGCATTCCAGCTTCCGCGCTGTCTGTTAAACAGGGAGATCTTATCCCAGACGCGCATGGCGATCTCTGACAGGCATTCATCCCGATCCTGCGGATCATTAAGAATAGGAGTGATGATGTACCTGATCAGCGGCCCGTAATGCCGAAGCAATTCGGTCATGCCCTGCTCATCCCGATTTAAGATCAGTTCAATGATCTTCTGCTCATTCACACCATCACCCCCCTCTGTATTTTTGTGCTTCTATACAATAATACACAGGAAAAGTCAAAAAAACTCAAGATTTTTCAGTTTGCCTGCAAACTTTTTTTCTGACGCGGATGTTTTATCCGCTCATCGAAAGATATTTCATGTCCGGGCATACAACGGTACTTTTCGAAGTCATCATTCCGCATCACAAACTGTTATCTTATTATGCGTTGTAATACATATCATAGACAACATACCCGCCGTTATCTTTAAGCGAACCGGGATACATCTCCATACACATCTGACATCGAGGATCGGTCATAGGGTACCCGCTGACAGGAAAGATACCGTATTCGGACGACGTTCTGAAACCGACCGTGTTGTAGAAACGGTAGTTACCTTCAACGATAATGCCCTTATACCCCATCTCCCTGACTTTTTCAATACCAAGCCTGATCATTGCGGAGCCGATGCCCTGACGCAGATGATCGGCATGAACGGAGACAGGCGCAAGCATAACGATACCGGTATCATTCGCCCCGCCGTGTCCGCCCTCCGGTGTTTTTGACAGCGGAAAATGTGAAAACAGAAAATGACCGACGATCCTGCCGTCAAGCTCCGCAGCAAAGGAAAGCTCCGGAATACAGTATTCAGAATCCCGGATCTCTTCCACCAGTGCAACAATATCGGTTCCGTCGGAGTAGTCCGTTCCCTCCTGAAATGAACGCAGGATCAGAGAAACGATGTCCTCATAATCCTTATGCTCTTCCGGGCGGATCGTGATCCTGCGCACAAAAAGAGGTCCCTCTTCGCCGGTCTCCCCCGTCGGAATAAACCCTGATTTCATCAGGACCCTCTGAGAAGCGGCATTGGACTCTTCCGTTTCCGCCGTAACGCACGATATTCCCGGCTGATGCAATGCCCAGTCCGCAGCTGCGGATACCGCTTCCGCAGCATAGCCGCACCCTCGATGATCCTCTGCAATTCCGTATCCGATCTCTGTGCTTCCTTCTTCGGTAATGCCTTTGAAGCAAAGCTCCCCGATGTGCGTTCCGTCCTTTAATTCGATCATCCATACGGCATACCACTCCCGCTTATCGGGATGTGCAAGGCACCCGTTCAGCATCTCGGTGTAAGCTTCTTTCAAAGCCTCAGCAGACTGTGCAGCGATCAATGCTTCCATCTGTTCTCCGGACGCAGGGTATATTTTCAGCCGTTTTGTTTCTATCATGCTTTTCTCACTCTGTTTTGTGTTTTTGTTCTGACGGACTCCTGTCTCACTTGCAGGCTATATATACATCCATATCTTCACCGTCTGTTTCAAAGCAGGGAATCACTTCGTTCTCGACATGAATCAGCCCGTTCGTTCTCATAAAATCATTCAACGTTCCGTATGCTCCGGGAATTGTAACAAACGGATTGTCAAACGGCCGGTCGATATGTATTGCAGCATATTTGTGTGCCTTCTGTTCCTTTACATCCAGTCCTTCCGGATGAATATTCTGCGGCACTATCCAGGCGGCAGTATAGCCATGCATATTATAAACATTGATCTGTTCGACAGACAGATGCGGAAAATCCCATCCGATCACCTTAGGATCTTCATCACCGTTATCCTTCGCAAGCTTATACATTCTGTTCAGTGCATCACCTTCAGGATCGGTACTGATGACCGTATACTCAACATAACGGAATCCTGCAGTTTCCTCGACCCGTAGGTTTGTGTACTTTTCACTCCTTTTGTCCAGATCCTCCCTGAAGAGATTATCGAGAGAACAGTTAAATATCGTACAAAGCTCAAGCGCTTTTTCCATTTCCGGATTTGCGGCATCCATCTCCCATTTTGAGATCGTCTGACGGCTGACATTCAGTTTTTCTGCCATGGTTTCCTGCGTCATGCCGCTGAGCTGGCGCAGATACTGCAGATTTCTTCCTAAACTCATGGTTATTCTCCTTTACCTTTTCAACATAAATTTGCATTTGTGCATGGCGCGCGTCGCAGGTATAGATTACCATGTTGTTTTCTGTGTTTACACCAACTTCCGTGTGCTGTTTTGAAGAATGACGCAACCGGTGGTTGCGTCATGTGATCCGTATTGATGCGGCCATTTGGAAACATCATACTATAGTGACCGGATGGCCGCTTGTCAAGAGATCGACCTCCTGTTTTCTGCATACGATAAAATAGTTTTCTGTCATTCAAGCGTAAGCGTCAGAATCTTTGTCTCATCTTCAAAGAAACGAACGTTCATCGTCTTTTCATTGCAGTTTGCAACCGTTGTAAAAACAGACTGCCAGCTGGTTCCCTTATCACGCAGTGTCTGCGCATCATAGGAGCCGACTTTTTCGCGTAAATAGCTGATAGTCTCTTCAATTTCTTCCGCATTGGCTTCATCGGCTATGTAGTCATTGGTCCACCAGGGGTAGGTTCCTACAAGTTCGCTGCTTGCATCATAAGGGCAGTCTTCGGAATAGAGCCTGAAGTAAGAGACCTGATCCATCAGTTTGTACAGCTCGTCTTCGGACTGAACGGACTCAATATGGCTCATCAGATAATCATAACGGCCGAGTCCGCATTTATACTCTTCGACAGCGGCAAGTTCTTCATCAATATAGAAGTTTGTCTGGCACTGCTGGAAATCAAGCCATGCGACCTTATTACCCGCAATTTCCAGAAGTCCGTAATGGCCGGTTGCGTCGGCGAGCATAAAGCAGTAGTTCCAGGAATATTTGGTATCACCGGTAAAAATATCAAGACCGTTTACATATGTAACCGCTTCTTCAACCGTTGCGCAGTGTTCTGCGATATAACGGCCGATACACTGCGCATATACACGTTCCTCTGCATCTTCGCAGGTGCCGCTGCAGGCGTATTTGGAGTCTCCGGATACCCAGAATTCGGGATATCTCATGTTGATCTCCACATAAAGGCCTTCAGAATTCATAATATCGGTGGTGATAAAAGGCAGTTCCTTATACTTTTCTTCGGACAGTCCTTCGGAAAGGACCTGCTCGTATGCAGGCCAATCCGCTGTGAAAATGTATGCTGTGCCTATGGTCTCATAACATCCGTCCACAGCGGTACGTACGACGTAGGCTGGATTATTGCTGAAATACAGATCCATATTTCTGCCCACAAGCATTGTTCCGTCATCCGTTACCTTTGCGATCGCGGAGCATCCGCCCACAAGGTCGTTGCCGTTTGCGTATCTGTCGCGGATAAAATCATAGTCGATCTCTGTAATAGTGCCGATATCCACAACATAGTCATAAACATCCGTCACCTCGTATCTGAAGGCAGTTTCCTCAGTATTGATGTCTGCCTCACTGATGTCTGCCTCGCTGATGTCTGCCTCGCTGTCGTCTGTTTTGCTGTCGTCTGTCTTGCTGTACGCCTTATCCATGTTTATGCTGACGCATCCTGCAGACAGTACGGCAAGCACGGCAAGAACCAGGGAAAGCAGTACGTGTTTTTTTACATGTTTCATTTTTTTCTCCTTATGCCAGCTTTTTATCTTTCCTTTACAATCAGCCCCGCAGAGCACTCTGTGAGGCTGATAACGCACCCATCCATTCACCGTACAGTGTTATATGCTTTTATGTACAAGACAGCAGAGATCCTGAACAGTTTTAATGTTTTTGACTCCGGTTTATAGATTACTGCTTCACAGCCCAATTCGATTCTGCAGCCGTAATATTTCTGCAGTATTACGGCTATAATTCATCTTCTGCTATTTACGACCGTAGTCTTTTCATTCATCTTACGGTTCAAACGCTGCATCCGGCTCCTGTAACCGTAATCCTTCCTCGTTCCTTACGGTTCAAACGCTGCATCAGGCTCCTGTAACCGTAATCCCCCCTCGTTCCTTACGGTTCAAATGCTGCATCCGGCTCCTTTAACCGTAACCCTTCCTCGTCTCTTACGGTTCAAACGCTGCATTTGGCCCCTGTAACCGTAATCCTTCCTCGTTCCTTACGGTTCAAACGCTGCATCCGGCTTTTGTAACCGTAATCCCCTTCGTCTCTTACGGTTCAAACGCTGCATCCGGCTCCTGTAACCGTAATCCTTCCTCGTTCCTTACGGTTCAAACGCTGCATCTGGCTCCTGTAACCGTAATCCTTCCTTGTCTCTTACGGTTCAAACAGAACAACAAGCTTCTGAACCGTATTCCTTTCGATCTGCTGCCTGATCTCCGGCTCCTTTTCCGGAGTTTCCTGCTTAATTGGCAATATCCATTTCAATCATCGTATAATTCAAGTCAATAACACGCAGATATTCGGCTTTCCGGATCTGCGATTCATTTCCGGTCTGATAAGACTCTGCAGGATTATTGGGCGTGCCGTCATCGGTCAATTGAAGGCGCAGCAAAGCATCCGTTATATTGATTGCCACATCGGCATTCCGGGCCTGACTGTCTGCAAAAATACGATTCAGAACAACCTCAAAAACGCCGGTTGCCCGATTCATTACGGATTCGGAAACCTGATACTTTTCGCAAAAATCAAGGATCATATTCTTTGCTTCGCTGATCTGTTCAAAGCGGCTGCCTACCGTAAATTCCACCGTATCGTTCTGCTGCTTCGGAATCATAAAGCAGTTCTGATTCTTATACCTGATCTTCTGATAAATAAACGTGATCAGGATCGTCACGATCTCACTGAATATAAATGACATAACAAGCGCATTCAGAGTGTCACTTCCGGCCTTATCTGCGGCAAAGACAAAAGCATAAGCCAGCGGTACAATCGCAACACAGGTCTGCAGAGAAGTGATCATGCCTGAAAGTACCGTTTTGTCGGTGCTCTGATAATATGTCATCATAAAATGGTTCCACAAATAAAACGGCAGTGACAGCGTGTAGATACGCAGAGCCGTAACACCGGGGCCAACGACAGCTGCATCGGTTACGCCGAACAGCCTTAAAAAGATTTCCGGTTTAGCCAGCATAAGCAGCATAAAGATCCCGACAGCAATGTAGCTGTAGCGAAGCAAACGTCTGATAAGAACTCTGATTCCGTAAAAATCATTCTTTCCATACAGTACGCTTCCCATATTTGAAAGCAGACCGACAATACCGCCTGCGAACATCTGCACGCACAGCATCGCGTTGAAGCATACCGTATAAATAATCATTGCTGATTCTCCCACGGTTCTGATAATCATGGTGTTCATGGACATATCTTTGATCGTGAGAAAAATCATATAAAGCAGAGTAGGGATCCCCGCCTTCAATGCTGCAAGCAGATGCGGCAGCATATCTCTGAACGGATTGACAATTGAAAGCATCCTCTTATCCGATTTTACATAAAAAATCATAAGCAGCAGCGCAATTCCATAGCCGAGTCCCGTGGATAATGCCGCGCCTGCGGTTCCCAGATGCGAATACTTCAGCAGAATATAGTCCATCACCAGATTGATCACATTTGCCGTGATCACGTAGGCAGACGCCAGTGCGGGATTGTTATCTACCGCCACATAGTTTATCATTTGCAGCGCAGCGCCTAAAACGGGGGAAATTAAAAGTGTTACAAGTATAAATCTTCTTGCATCCTCAACAAGCGAACTTCCGCCGCACAGCCACTGTGCGTATTTGCCTGACATTACGGAAAACAGAGAAAATACAAATCCGAACAGAATGCTTATGATAAGCGTTGAGGAGAACACCTTTTTCGCTTTTTCAATTTCACGGTTTCCCATAAAAATTCCGGCTGCAACACTTCCGCCGACGCCGAGCACATAACCCGGGATCTCGATGATATTATCCACAGCCATGCCGACTTTTACAGCGGACATGGCGTCGGGTCCGAGCAGATTACCGACCAGCATAGTATCCACGATATTTCCGATCTGCAATGCCGCAGTCAGCATGATACCGGGCAGTATATACTGCCTCATTTTCTGTATGATTATCCTGTCATTTCTTTTCAGCATTTTTCTGTCCTTCCAAAAACGTCAATCAAAAAATCCGAGTCCGGTTAACGCTTTTATGGATTTTCTCAGATACTCATCATCTGTAATCGGCCATTTATAATTCATACGGTACAGCACCTCTGCGGTGAAACGATTGTCGGCACCTATCTCGTAGCGCTGAATATCATCCGAAGAATTATATGCTATCAGACCTAAAACCGCGCTGCTGAGTGATTCGTCCTTCTCGGCATCTTTCAGTGCGGCGGCAAATTCCTCATCACTGACAACGTCAATTCCGAAGCCGAAATCCTTCATTGCGTAGATCACATCCGCCATATAGATCCTGTGACTGTTAAAAGCATGAAAAACGGTGTATGGCTCATCACACTGCATCAGCGTGACTATTGACTTTGCCGTACTGTCGATAGGCGAAAACTCCGCCGGTGAATGCATTGCGCCAAGCGGGAACTTCCCAAGGATCTTATATCCTCTGAGTGAACGCATAAAGCCGTTGGTAACAAAATTGATCTGGAATTCCCCGTCTGACATTCTGCTCATCAGATTGCCGAGACGGATGATCTTTGCCTTTAATCCGTCATTCTTTACAGCGGAAAGCACGGCGCACTCTGCAAGGAACTTTGTGCGGATATAATCGTTTTCGAGAATCTGACCGAAGTAAAGCTCGTTTTCCTTCATCTGCTTCGAGACCGTAACGGTATCGGCATTACCTTCTCCCGCAACGGATGTTGTGGAAATCTGGATCAGCTCCGAGCCTTTATGAAGTGCCAGCCGGATCAGATTTTTGACGCCCTGTACGTTGGTTCTGTCAAGAAGGTCGTCATTTACAAAATGCTTTACACACGCCGCACAGTTGATAATCACATCAAACTCAAGGCCGGACAGTATGTCACTGAGATTTTCATCTGTAATATCGGCATTTATGCACTCGATATGGTTCCATTCCTCCTGCGAAGGCTCTTCGTTGAAATAGTAAATATAAAGTACGGTCAATCTCTTTTCACAGACAGCATATCTGCCCTTACGCATAAGGCAGTAGATCTTTCCGTATTCACCGCCTATCAGCTCTTTGAGCATGTGGATCCCCAGGAATCCCGTTACGCCTGTAAGCAGAATATTCTTCACCTTTTTGGTGCGGATCTTCATATCGGGCTTAAATACGTTGCATGAAATTGTATCCTCAATTGTTCCGAAGTCAAAGTCTGCAGCTTTTGATCTGCCGGAAGGAACTTCTGCCTTTTCGGATGATTTGCTTTCGATCAGCCTTGCCAGCATCCTCGGCGACGGATTCGAGAAAATATCTTTATAAACAATGTTATATCCTCTGGAATTACAGAACATAACCACTTTTGTTGCTGACAGAGATGTTCCGCCGATCTCAAAAAAGCTGTTTGTCACACCGACATTTTCAATTGAAAGAATTTCCTGATATTTTTCACAAAGCTCTTTTTCGACAGGGGTTTCGGGGGCAACATACTCCCGCTGTTCTGCCGTGTATGCAATTTCAGGCAGCCGCTTTTTATCAATTTTGCCGTGATTGGTAAGCGGCATTTCATCAAGCTGCATCAGCGCGCCCGGGACCATATAATGAGCAAGCTTTGAACTGATGTGCTCTGTCAGCTTTTCTTTATCGATCTCAGTCGAAGCGGTGTAATAAGCCGCAAGATATTCATCATTGCCGTTCTTTTTCACAACGACCTTGCAGGATCTGATTCCCGCAAAGGACCCTATTGCATTTTCAACCTCATCAAGCTCAATGCGAAGACCGCGCAGCTTCACCTGATTGTCAATACGTCCGAGAAATACGATCTCTCCTTCATCGTTCCATTTTACAAGGTCGCCGCTGTGATATGCACGCATCCCCTTGTATGTAAAGAAGGCTTCGCGTGTTTTATCGGGAAGATTCATATATCCGCGGCCGACGCCCGCTCCGCAGATGATCAGCTCACCGCTGATCCCGACCGGCAATGAATGATTTGTCTCATTCACCACATAGAGCTTCATGTTTGCCAGCGGACCGCCGATATTGACATTGCCCGATTCTGTCAGAAGCTTGGATGTACAGCTTACGGTACATTCCGTCGGGCCGTAGCTGTTGATAATATCCGCTGCAGGATTCACAGCGCGCATCTTGTCATACAGCACGGGCGGGAACGCCTCGGCACCGATGTCAAATGCCTTTATCCGGCTTAAAGCATCCTTCATCTGCGGAATATCAACAATGCTCATCATAAATGACGGTGTGCATTTCATAATATCCACGTGATTGGTCAGAAGCAGCTCTGCAAGCGCGGTCGGATTATGGATCTCTTCATCATTTGCCATGCAGATCGTCATTCCGTTCGTCAGAGGTATAAACTCCTCCATAACGGATACATCAAAGGTGATGGCGGCAAATGCAAGAGAGACTTTACCGTTCTTTGTGTAATTCTCAACCTCAATGTTTTTCGGGTTTGAATGAACAAAATTGCACAGGGTTCCGTGTTCGATCAGTACACCCTTGGGGTTGCCTGTTGAGCCTGAGGTGTAAAGACAATAAGCAATATTGGAGGGCGAAATTTCCAGCTCCGGATTTTCTTTGCTGACGGTTTCGTCAGCCAGCAGTTCCTCCACCGTCAGAACTTCATAGGGCTTGTCTTCAAACAGGCTCTTTCTTTCTGCCTTGATCGCTTCTGTCGTAATTACGAAACGGCAGTTTCCGTCACGAAGGCAGAAATCTATTCTGTCATCGGGATACTCTGTTACAAGAGGCAGGAATCCTCCTCCCGCTTTCAGAATACCCTGTCTTGTGATATATACATTTTTGTCGCGTTCAAGGATCAGACCGACAAGAGTATTCATCTCAGAGCCGCGCTTCAAAAGGCCGTTGGCGACCTTGTTTGCTTTTTCGTTAAGTTCTCTGTAGCTCAGCTTCTCACCGCAGGCTATGACCGCCGTCTGCTCGGGGATCGTCCTGACCCATGCTTCGAACAGACGGTTTACGCTTTTTATTTCCACCTCGAAACCGGTGTCATTGAATTTCTCGATCCTTGCTTCTTCCTTTTCGGAAAGAATGGATATATCACCAATCCTGTCCGCATTTAAGAAGCTGCCGGCCGCGGTAATAAAAATATCATAAAAACGTTCAATAAAGCACTTTGAATATATATGACTCATATATTCAAATTCAAAGCGATACCTGTTGTTCTCCACAAATATGTTGACGGAAATATTTGCTTTTGCCTTGTCGGGGACAGCTTCGCGGAAAACGGTCTTCTGCCCGTCGATCTCGAATTCAACAAAATCGTCACCCTGATACACAAACATGATCTCAGGCCTGATCTTATATGCATTGCAGATCTCCGCAAAGGAATAAATATCATTCTGCATTGAATCAAGAAGCTGTGACTGTGCTTTTGCCATATAATCCGCAGCAGTCATATCCTTTGTGAAATAGCAGTAAACGGGCAGCGTTTTTACAAACATTCCGAAGGTGTTCATCGATCTGCTGTCTTTTCTTCCATGATAAACGGTGGTGAATACCGCCTCCTCCGAATGATTATACTGCCCCATTACATATCCCATAACGGAGGTGAAAAATACGTTCTCTGTAATTCTGTGCTTTTTGCAGAATCCCTCCACTTGCACCTTATCAATATACTGATCAAAGATCCTGCAGAAGCCGCAGCCCTCTTTCTCATCATTAAGGTCTCCGCTGAGACTGAAGGGAGCAGAAATGCCGCTGTAGATGCCGTCGTAAAACGCTTTTGCTTTTGCATAGTCTTCTCCTGCACGGTTCTTTTCCTCTATACAGGCAACGTCATATTGAGAGAATATTTCTCCTTCGACTTTTTCTTCCGTAAGAACACGGTCGAGTTCCTCTGTGAAAGCGGCAATAGAACTTCCGTCACTGATAATGTGATGGAAATCCAGAACAAGATATAAATGCTTTTGTGTTTTATAAAATGTGAACCGGAACAGCAATTCATTGCGCATATCAAAGGGACGCGCATAGGTTTTGAAGAAGCTGTCCCATTCTTCTTCGGAACCCTCCACGATCTCGATCGCAAAATCCGCATCCTTTTTCGGATACATATAAATATCACCGAGGTCGTCCTCGTGAATCACACATTTCACAGAAGGATGCGCCTCGATCACAGTATGAACGGCACGCTCCAGTTTATCGATATCCGTGTCCGCAGAAAGAGTAAATGCGCCGGGAAGATTGTACTGCACAGATTCGGGATTACGCAGACATTCCACATAAATTCCCATCTGCGTCTGTGTCAGAGGATACCTGTCACGTTCTTCATGAAACTCTGCGTTTTCGGCAGATGCAAGATACTCATCAAGGCTTTTGACGGTATCATGTTCTTTCAGATCCTGCGTTGTTACAGGAACGCCAAGTTCCCGGGTCAGCTCGACAATCAGGCGGATCGAAGCAATTGAGGTCAGTCCTGCTTCCGCAAAAGGAGTGGTGATGCCGAAATCCTCGTGAGAAAGTATGTTTTTGAGAATATCATAAATTTTCGCCTGGCTTTCATTTTCAGGCATGACACGCTGAAGTACCTGACGCTCGGGCTTCGGAAGCGCTTTTCTGTCAACCTTCTGATTCTGATTCAGCGGGATCTTTTCAATCTGCATTGTTACCGCAGGAATCATATAAGGAGGCTTGTTTTCGCCGATAAATCTGTTCAGATCGGCAATATCAACTTTCTGATCGGAAACGATATATGCCGCAATGTATTTGCCGCCGCCCGGCTCATCAAATGCCAGAACCGTAGCGTCTTTGACGGGTTCGTATTTACGGATGATCTCTTCAACCTCGGACAGTTCAATACGGAAGCCGCGGATCTTGACCTGTGAATCCCTCCGACCGACAAATTCTACGTTGCCGTCAGATAAGAAGCGGACAATATCGCCTGTTCTGTACATACGGCTATATCCGTCTGTGTTATCAAACGGATTCCGCACGAATGCCGCTTCTGTCTGTTCCTTTCTGTTGAGATAACCTCTTGCCACCTGAGGACCTGCAATGCACAGCTCACCCGAAACACCGACAGGCAGACGGTTCAGATCGGAATCCACAACATACAGATGCAGATTATCAAGAGCCTTACCGATGGGAACGTTCTTATACATGCGGTCGACCCTGTATGTTGTGGTAAAGATCGTGCACTCGGTCGGTCCGTAAGCGTTGAAAAATTCAAATCCCTTCGGCGGCGCAATCGGCACAAGAGTTTCGCCGCCTGTTGTCAGATGCTTCGGATATGCACTGTCCCCGAACATTTGAGCATACTGTCTGCCCACCTGTGTGGTAATAAAGATATGAGAGATCTGATTGTCCTCAAAATATCTGTTAAGCTTTATCAGATCAAGTCTGATCGCTTCTTCGATAATATGCAGCTCTCCGCCGACGGTCAGTATCGGATACATATCCATCATATCCGCGTCAAAACCGAATGAGGCATACGCCGCTGCTCTTGAATTTTCGTCAAGCTGATAATACTGATTATACCAATGGATAAAGGCAGTCAGATTGCTGTGTTCCAGCATAACGCCCTTGGGTACGCCTGTTGAACCTGAGGTGTAAAGCAGAATAAATAAACTGTTCTTATCGGAAAAGTTTACCGAAGATCCGGCCTCTGGCAAATGCGCGATCTCATCCGTTAACAGTATGTCACCCGTATATTCCGAAACACGTGAAAGAAGTTCTTTTTCAGCGATCAGAAGCTTCGCATTCGCATCCTTCATCATAAAATTCAGTCGTTCCACAGGATATGTCGAATCAAGCGGCTGATAGGCTGCGCCTGCCTTCAGAACACCGATTGCCGTAATCGGCATCAGATGGCTTCTTCCTATAAGGATAGAAACTACGTCCTCCGCGCCGATACCCATGCTTCGGATATAAGCTGCTATTCTGTCCGTCTGCTCTCCAAGCTCTTTATATGTGATTCTGATATTTTTATATACTATGGCTGTACGTTCGGGATAATCCGCAATTGCTTTTTCAAGCAGATCAACAACTGACAGTTCCGCATCATAGTTCACCGCATTATCAAGAAAACCGTTCAGTTCGTCTGTCATTCTGTCGTCAAGCATACTGATAGCAGAGATCTTTTTGTTTTCTGCAACGCCGTTCAGGACACGGAAATATGCTCTTACGAAACGGTCCACAGTACTCTGCAGAAGGAAGTGTGCATCATACTTTACAACAACCGAATCCTCTTTCAGTAAAACCGCAAGTTTCACATCGTTCTCACCAACGGAAGTGTTGTCAAACGACGCTTCATCAACATACAATAACGGCATTGGCTGAAGTTCAAGTTCCTTCATCAAAGCATCAATGCTGAATGTATCAATATCTTCAAGTGCTGATACATTTTCAATCCATTTTTCAATATACTCTGTAAGTCCATCGCTCTGCTCTATAGAAGCAAAGTCAGCATAAACAGGATAACACGCCTGTTTTGTACAGAAACCTGTAACAGCATCCTTTGCACCGGTGTACTTTGAAAGCAGAATAAGCCACGCCGAGAGCTTCTGCGGAAGCGTAGATGCTTCCAAAATTTCGTCATGAGCACAGAATATCATAGACGATTCTGTCATCAGCTCCTTTTCGGATAACTCTGTGGTGTCCGGAAGCAGCATGGAGTCCACTTCCGGGTTTTTAATTTTTGCGGAAAAATAATCAAAACAAAGCATATTCTTCTCCTTTTGAAAAGCACTGTTTCTGTTCGCCAATATTTCGTGTAAATTTCAACGTCAAATTTGTGCGTGTTGATTCTATTGAAAACCTGCTGCCGTTTCAGGTTTCATTCAGCGAAAATCTGATTTTACCATTTAGTGAGCATGCGGTATCATCTTTCTGTTTCATTTTTGTTGATGACATAACTGAATTATACCACAAACGCCGAGGTTTATCACCCCGGCGTTTCTTGTTTTATGCCGATCTTTTTCCAACCGCTTCACCGTATTCGCGTTTCATAGCTTGAATTAAAACGACCCATTGTTTTCCAAGCCTGCATACACCGACTCCGTTGACGGGTTTCACGTAGATGATCGCTTTTCTTATTCATTTTGGAGGAAATGCTGCCGAAAACCGGCTGCCGCATCCGTACGTGCTTTCTGCGGACAATGTCACGCAGATCACGTATGTAACTGTTTTACGGACATCGGAGAATAACATGGGCACCGGCACGAATGGCTTATTCTGAATTCTCTTTCTATTCATTCAACCACAACGAACATAGATTCATTATCCATTATCCGGCAGATCACAGCGCTGTTTTTCTGAACGCTGACCGTTTTCCTGAATTACAGAGCTCTTTGCAGCGGACAGTGAAGCAGATATACAATGTCGAAAAGGTGCTGACCGTTTTCCTGAATCATAGAGCTCTTTGCAGCAGGCAGTGAAGCAGATATACAATGTCAAAAAGGTGCTGACTGTTTTCCTGAATCACAGAGCTCTTTGCAACGGGCAGTGAAGCAGATATACATTGTCGAAAAGGTGCTGACTGTTTTCCTGAATCACAGAGCTCTTTGCA
>JAZUFC010000023.1:0-3720 GCA_045640465.1 Lachnospiraceae bacterium
GATTCGAACCCATGTGCCCGTGAAGGCAAACGGTTTTCAAGACCGCCTCGTTATGACCACTTCGATACCTCTCCAAAGTTCAGCCTAATAAGGATAGCACAGCTGTGTAAAATTGTCAACAGGAAAAAAGAGAAGAAAATCATCAAAAAGCGGGACATGAAGAATGAAACAGTGTATAATGATGTCAGGCGCCAAGCGGAAGTGCGAAGCACGGAACCTGGCGTGACATACCTTTTTTCACCGACTTTGATATCGACAGACAGGAAGGCAGACAGAGAATATGGCAGCAGCAGGAAAAAGAAACAGTCAGGTCAATCTGACGGAAGGACCGATCTACAGCACACTGATCTCATTTACGGTTCCGATCCTTCTCGGAAGCATTGTAACGCAGCTTTACAACGTGGCGGATTCGGTGATCGTAGGCCAGTTCGTATCAACGGATGCACTGGCAGCGGTATCGGCCGCGACTCCGGTTATGAGCATCATCAATCTTTTTCAGATCGGCCTTTCTTCCGGCTCGAATGTAGTCATTGCACAGCACTCGGGAGCCGAGAATAAAGAACGTCTTCAGAATGCAATATCAACCATTGCATATCTGACGCTTCTCTGCGCGGCATTCATTACCGTGGTCGGCCTCATCGTCTGCAGACCGCTTCTTTCTCTTCTGGGAACACCGGATGGGATCATCCGGGAATCGAGTGCCTATCTTATTGTGATTTTTCTCGGAACTACAGGCAATCTGATCTATCAGATGGGAAGCGGTGCGCTCCGCGGCATGGGTGATTCGACATGGCCGTTCTATTTTCTGCTTCTCTGCAGCGGTCTTAACGTAGTTCTCGATCTGGCAGCGGTCCTCATTTTTCATCTCGGCGTACTCGGCGTTGCCATTGCAACGGCAGTCTCACAGCTGGTCTCGGGGATCGGCATTCTGTTCAGGATCAATAAAGGCACCTATGGCGTATATGTGCGCATAAAAGAGATGCATCTTGATAAGACGGAATGCAGGAAGGTGCTGAATATCGGCCTCCCCGCGGCAATCCAGAATATCGGCAATGCGATCGCGGCGATGTGTGTTCAGTCTTCCGTAAATGTATTCGGAGAGACCTTTATTTCGGGAAACAGCATCGTGACAAAGCTGGAGGACATGAGTTACATTCCGTTTATGTCGCTGTCGACTGCGCTCTCCACATTTGTCGGGCAGAACATGGGCGTTCATAAGCTGGACAGGATCCGGAAAGGAATCCGCTACGCCAACCTGACATCGGTCGGTGTGGGTGTCTTCATGTGCATCGGGCTGCTTCTCGGAAGAAATGTTCTCCCGTATATATTTGTGCGTGATGAAGCGGTGGTAAGCTACGCGTCGTACGGCCTTCTGATCATGAGCTTCAGCTGCCTGTATGTGGGTATCGACAGGAATCTGGTTCATGCCATGCGCGGCGCGGGAAAGTCCGTGGTTCCGATGGTGACGGCACAGTTCGGCGCGTTTTCCAGAATTCCGCTTGCTTATTTTCTTGGCGCAAGGCCGATGAACTGGAAGGGTATATTCCTGGCACTTCTGATCGCGGCGGCGCTCCGGTGTGCAGCTATTTCTGTATACTATTACGGAGGAGGCTGGAAGAGAGCTGTTGAGAAGTTTGAATCAGAGGAGCGGCAGCAAATTAAGTAAGGAAACCTGTAAAACAGGAGCAGATATGAGTCCGCGGACGTTCGGGACCGCAAAGCACCGTTAAAAGCAGCGATAAAGGTGTGTATTGCGGCGGAAATCGCATAATGAAGCCGGGAAGAATAAAAAAGGAGGAACAGCTTATGAACAGCAGAATCGTGAAAGGCATCTGTATGCTCCTTCTGCCGGTCCTTATTCTTGCCGGAACCGGCTGCGAGGTACTGCAGTATCCGTTCCCTTCTGAAAAACAGATTATGAATGAGATTCAGCCGCCGGAAACGGATGCATCCGGGGAGACCGTCTCGAATACAGAGGAAAAACCGGAAGATCCCGAAACTGCCATGGATCCGGGGGAAGACCCGGAAGAACCTGAAACTGCTTCGGGTACGGATGGAGAGTCGGAAGAACCTGAAACTGCTTCAGGTATGGATGGAGAGTCGAAAGAACCTGAAACTGCTTCGGGTACGGATGAAGAGTCGGAAGACCCCGGCAAAGCTGCAGTGAATGCATGGGAAGACTCTGATACTGCGGATACAGAAGAGGCTCCGGAAGATTTCTGCAAAGATACCCGGAACATATATGAGAAAGACTTTTCATCCCTCTTTGAGATCCTGAAGGCGGATTATCCTTATCTATCCTATATAGAGGAGAAAAACGGGATCGATGCAGAGGAAGTGTACCGGACATATCTTCAGAAGATGAAGAACTGTCAGAATGATCAGGCGTTTTTGTATGAAGTTGCTTTTTTTCTGTCGGAGTTTCAGAACGCAGGACATCTATACGCACTGACGTCGGAGATGTACGAAAGCTATCTGGAAGCCTGTACGGATGAAGAGCATGCTGATTTTCTGAAGCCATGGAGGGAAATACTTGAGGATGCTTCCGGATCGGAACTTTACAGAAAAACCGCAGAGGCTTTTCAAAGCGGCAGTGATGCGAGTGCTGAAACGGAGATCGATCTTCCGAAAGCAAAGGCCTCCTATCTGTCGGACATTCAGGCCATATATGTGAAATACCCGACGTTTCGTCACGAGATAAGCGAAAGAGACGGCAGCCTTCTGACGGACATGATGGCAGCTCACCCGGAAGCAAAAAACGTGATCATCGATATCCGTGGGAATTCCGGCGGAGATTCATCTTTCTGGACGGACTGTATCGTAAAACCGCTCGGCGGATATTACGAGTTTACGACTCGGATCTATTTTCGTGACACCGGACTTGTAAGGAGATTCCATCCGGTAGAAAACGCCTTAAGGACGGAAACGCTTACTCCGGAAGAACTCCCGGAGATCGCAGACTTGTGCGGACTGGAAATGTACTCCGATACGAAAGACGTGCTGAGTGACGGTTCGGTCCCTGAAGATCCGGAACTGAAGAAATGGATCCTTACGGACGAGGCGGTATACTCCAGTTCGGAAATGTTTGTTGATTTCTGCAGACAGACAGGCTGGGCAGTGATCGTCGGAAGGAAAACACACGGTGACGGACAGGGGGGACAGCCGGTTCTTGTGAAACTGGAGAATACAGGACTTCTTGTGAGCTTCGGCGTATTTGTCTCCGTAAATGATAAAGGACAGCCTTCGGCTCTTTTCGGGACTTCTCCGGATGTTCCGCTTGTTAAAAACGAAGATGCATTGAATAAGTGCAAAGAACTGATAAGAGAAAGTGAATGCCCGGATTGATCCGGGGAGTGTGTATGAACCGGAAATATAAGGAGTTCAGAGACGGACCGGCAGATATGATCTGCCTGGAAATAAAGAAGAAACACTATAGATAGTGTATGGAAAGAACACTGTGTACAAGAGGAAAAATAATCTGAAAAAAAGAGAAAAAAGTGCTTGCCAAATCGGACGTCTTGTGGTAGATTAAACACTGTTCGCCGCAAACGGTTGTACAGAGTGACAGGAACGCAGCGGAGAGCGAAAATCAAAACTTCAAAAAGTTTTAAAACTGCTTGACAAAAGCCCGAGGGTGTGATAACATTAAGAAGTTCGCCTCAGGGAAGAGGAGAGCGAGAGAACATTGACAATTGAATAGTATAACCAACCCTGAAGATT
>JAZUFC010000024.1:0-6700 GCA_045640465.1 Lachnospiraceae bacterium
GATTGAATCTGAATGTTGAGGATGTATAATATTTAAAGAGTTTAGTAAAATAATTCGGTAGTAAACTGATGTAGGGGGGTATGATGAAAAAAACTATAATAATACTGATGATATGCCTTGCGTCTATTATTTGTTCATGCGGCAGAGAAAACAGCCATACTGTATATGAAGCAGCCGACACTCAGACCGAAAGTACAGCAAAGAAGGAAATAAAAGTTGAAACGGACAAAACATCGGAAGCAGTCAGCATCACATCATCCAATAATACAAGTACTGCAAAAGAAGAGGTAAGTACAACAGCCGAAAGCACAGAAACGGGTATTCTTTCAAAAAAACAACCCGAAGAGACTGCAGCTGAAACAGAACAGGCAAACGCAGATGTGATAACCGGGATTACCGCGGCAGTTGCCGGTGAGCATTATATCGGAACAATTCTGAATGCGGCGGATTTTGATATACAGGTTCATTACGGAGACGGCAGTGTGATTTCGAATCCTCCCGGCTGGTCCGCTACTCCACTGGTACTGACACAGGATCCGCAGAATATTACCGTTACTTATAACGGATATTCGGAAGTGATCACTGTTCATCCGAAGGTGGATGACCGGTCGAAAACAACGGCACCGTCATTAGCAGAGAGAACTGTCGAACAAACGGTACCTCAAACAGCAGCCAGAGCTCCGCAGGCAGGTACTTCCTATGTCCTGAATACGAATTCAAAGAAATTTCATTATCCGTACTGTTCATCTGTGAATCAAATGGCAGCTCATAACAGACAGGATGTAACATGGAGCCGGGAGGAGGTCATCGCTGCAGGTTTTGTTCCCTGCAAGAACTGTAATCCGTAAGCTTGAGAGCAAATAAACCAAAGCATTTCACAATCAAAAAACCGCCCCTGTCATAAACAGGGGCAGTTTTCTCCGGGAGGATGTACAGCTTTCAGCAACGCCTTTCCTTTATTCTTTCCTGTATCCGCACTTGGGGCAGATGCCGTTTTCGTTCAGAGCAATACCGCAGAGGGGGCAGCGATCCATGGTTTCGCGAACCTCGTATTCCTGCGAAGCAGAGTTGACACCGCTTGAGAAGGTGATCTTTGCGATGTTCAGTTTATCCTTCAGAAGATCATAGACGATCCTGATCATGCCTTCGACGGTCATGGTCTCTTTCGTAACGACAAGGCGGCAGTCGGGGTAGGCTGTTGTAAATTCTGTGGAAAAGGCGGGTCCTTTCATGCGGTTCTGAAGTGTACCGTCTTTGATTCCCTGATCCTCATAGACTTTCAGGATCGCGGGAAGAAGGGGATCATCCTCGCGGAGGATCAGCGCATGATCAAAGTTTTTCAGAACTGCCCATGCTGTTTTCTGGATCTCGTTGCAGGGGAAAACCATATTGACGCCCGGATTGACGGAATCTTCCACTTCAATGGTCAGTGTTCCGGAATGGCCGTGCAGGTACTGGGCTTCACCTTTGAAGCCGTAGAAACGGTGTGCATATTGCAGTCTCAGTGTTGAAATACTTCTCATATCATTAATCTCCTTTCATTTCGCTTTCATTCTTGCAGGGCAGTTCA
Source organism: Lachnospiraceae bacterium (assembly GCA_045640465.1). Classification (GTDB taxonomy): domain Bacteria; phylum Bacillota; class Clostridia; order Lachnospirales; family Lachnospiraceae; genus UBA1267. The sequence goes on from JAZUFC010000024.1 coordinate 1,571, forward strand.
AATGATGCTATACTGTCATCGGATGAACTGTTCTGTTCTGTTTATCAGTTTATCTGCTTAAGTCATAAGTTCAATACACAGTACCGAAGCGGACTGCTTCGGATGTGAAACTCAAAGGAGAAAAGCGATGGAAAAAGCAGAAGCAGCATATATACCGCAGATTCTGAGCCTGAACCCTACTGACCTGATCAACTGGTGCAAGACAAGAAAACAGTCTCTCGGACTGTCGAACCAGCGGCTTGCCGAGAAGTCGGGGGTGCCTGTGGGCACGATCGACCGCATTATGGCGGGACGCTATATGGAATTCCGTTACAGCTCGATCCAGCCGATCGTATCGGTGCTGATCGGTTTCAAGGAAGAGACGCCTCTGCCGGAGAACGCGGACGAGCAGCAGGTACAGGATTATTATGAGACCATTGAAGGCTATAAGCTGGTCGTGGAAAACAAGAATCATGTGATCGACGAGTTGAAGGTGACCTGTGAACAGCTGGCAAAGGAAATTGAATATCTGAAGCAGGAAAACGAGCGGAAGCATGAGGCAATCACAAGCCAGCAGGCGCATGTCAGATGGCTGGAAGCAATGATAGATGATTTCAGAAAAAAGAACTGAAAAGGTATTTTCTAAAGGCGGAAGCGATGAAGAAGTGTAAGTATTGCGGAACCGAAAATCCCGATCATCAGGAAAGCTGTGTCTCCTGCGGCAGTAAGAATTTTCTGAATGTCTGCGAAAACTGCGGCAGTACTTTTGAAGGACAGTACTGCTCCAGGTGCGGTGTTCGCGCGGGAACCAGAAAAAAATACTGCCCGCAGTGCGGAACGGAGTATTATTCCAAGGCATGTCCGGAGTGCGGGTACATTCCGATGCAGGCACAGAGCCGTTCTGCTTCGGTACAGGACGCACCGCCCGCAGAGAGGGTGATCCATGAAGTCGAATACGTAACCGTTCCTGCCGGGAAAAGGTGCGATAAATGGGTCTCTTTTTTGCTGTGTTTCTTTTTGGGATATCTTGGCGTGCATAAGTTCTATGAAAGAAGGATCGCGGCCGGTATATTCTACATATTCACTCTTGGATTCTTCGGAATCGGCGTGCTGATCGATCTGATCCTGATCCTGTTCAAGCCGAATCCGTATTATGTATAAAAATGAACTGTATTCAGAAAACAGGCTCAGAGGTGTATGCGCATCTCTGAGCCTGTTTTACTCTGTAAGAATTTAGAAGCCGATAGATCAGACCCTGCCTTCATGCCTGTTTTGTACCATCGGGTACATAAAATGCCCTGTTTACCGGATCACGCCGCTGTTTAAGATCAGTGCACTGTAAAGAAAGAGCACATCCTGTCTGTCAAACGTGATAAAGTTTTCCAGCTGATCGCTCCTGATATAACGAAGATCGATCAGTGTGATCTTTGCATATCCGGGCACAAGAAGCGGGGCGATGCTGCTTCCGAAGGAATCGCGGAAGATCACAAGCTCTTTTCCGCTTGTATCGCAGGGATTTTCGATCGTGAGAAAAGCATCGGGCCCTGAAAGAAAGAGGTCATAAGCGTCAGGACCCTTTGCCTTTTCGAGATTGTAAAGCGGTGCGGGAGCAGGCTTCCCGCTGTCATAGCTGATCACTTCGGCTGCATCCAGAATCTCGCTTGTAAGATAGCGGATCGTGTCCGGCGGAATCTTCAGTGCGGACTGTCCCGAAAAGGTGCCGTAGAAGGGAAGCTCCAGTGTATTCACCGTATAGCTGTCAGACTGTACGGGAAGCTCTGAGCCCATGCCTTCAGCGAGTGCCTGTGCGGTAGAGAGAAGTGTTTCCTGTTTCCAGTGCTGGTCGGTCCGGTAGAAGGACTCCAGAAAGATCGTGCCTTCGATATCGATGAACTCCGCAAAGGGGAGCTCTTCCTGAAGTGACTCTTTAAGGGCTTTATAATCAAGTACCGGATAGTGATTATAAGGCTCCAGATACAGGTTCTTGTCCGGTACCATGGAAAAGAAGAACCTGCAGTTCGTATTCCGGAGCATGGTTTCGTAAATTCTGCGGATGACTGAAACGGAACTTTCCCATTTCTCTTCATTCAGGCGGTAATCAAGTCTGGAAAGATAGCCGTTTGTCAGGAAGTAACCGTTATTATCTTCCTGCAGAAGTACGTTTCGGGAAAAGGACGCTTTCAGGCTGCGGAAGGTATCGCGGAAAGGAAAGGCATCTGTCGCGTAGCTTTCAAATTCGTTCATATATTGTCCGGAGAAAAGATCTTCTGCGGTAACGGAAGGTCTTTTGGCAAGTGCACGGCGTTCGGAATAGGAATAAGTGTCTTTCGGTGCAAACAGATTGATGATTGTCAGAAGGAGAAAGGCTCCGCCTGTCAGGATCACAATGAACAGATTCTTGAATGTTTTCATATCGATGACCTCCTTAAGTCAGTAAACAGGCTGCCGTACATACGCTCAGAACCGGAAATACAGGAACGGATTGAAGGAGCCGTCTGCCAGATATGCAGTCGAAAGGATCAGAAGGCCGGTCAGGATCACCGGAACGCAAAGTGCCAGGATCATGCTCTCCGTCTCTTCAGTCTGTACAGGAGCAGTCAGTTCACGGCTTTCTGCGTTTTCCTGCGGATATGCACGGACAGCGCGCTTCCTTGTCTTACTAAAGCTTTTTGCGAGCTTCTGAAGGACCGGCGTGGAGAATACAGCTGCCAGGATCAGGACGAAGGCGAATGAACGGAGCATATAAAGAGCTTCTTTTGAAGCAAACGGAAGTCCCGAGAGTCCGAAAAGACCGGCGAGTGCGGCAGGAATATCGGAAAGCGAGGCTGCGTCAAAGATCGTGAAGCTTAAGATCACGGCAAGAAGCACATAAGCATGTCCGATGATCCGGTGTCTGTCGAGCCATTTTTTGAACCCCAGCTTTTCAACAGTCAGAAGGACGGCAAAGTACAGTCCCCACAGGACGAAATTCCAGGATGCGCCGTGCCAGAGACCGGTGAGCATCCAGACTGTCAGAATATTCAGAAGCTGCCTGAAGATACCTCGCCTGTTTCCGCCGAGCGGGATGTAGATATAATCGCGGAACCAGCTGCCGAGGGTCATATGCCATCTTCTCCAGAACTCCGTGATACTGGTCGAAATATAGGGATGGTCGAAGTTTTCGGGAAAATCAAAGCCGAAAAGCTTTCCGAGACCGATCGCCATGTCACTGTAGCCGGAGAAGTCAAAATAGATCTGCAGAGAGTAGGACACGGCATAGAGCCAGTAATACAGAACGGAAAGATCGGTGCTTGCCTTGAAGGAGGCCGCGAGTCCGCCCAGAACGTTTGCGATCAGCACTTTTTTTGCGAGACCGGTCAGGAAGCGCGTGATGCCGGCGGCGGTTTTATCAAGCGTATGTGTTCTGTCCGTCAGCTGTTTTTCCACATCCGCATACCGGACGATAGGCCCTGCGATGAGCTGCGGAAACATGGAGATGTAGGCGGCAAAGTCGATCAGATTATGCTGTGCACGGACATTCCCCCGATATACATCGACGGTGTAGCTGATCAGCTGGAAGGTATAGAAGCTGATGCCGATCGGCAGGGCGATATTTGCAAGCGGCAGGCTGGTATTCAGGAGTCCGTTCAGGTTTTCAATGAAGAAATCCGCGTATTTGAACCAGCAGAGAAGTCCGAGGTCGATCACGAGCGAAATAACAAGAACCGCTTTTCTCTTTCCCGGTTTTTGTATATTTTCCAGAAGAAGACCGGAAGCGTAGCCTGTCAGGATGGCCGTGATGAAGAGAAGGACCAGAAGCTGCTCGCCCCAGGCATAGAATATCAGGCTGGAAAACAGCAGGACTGCATTTTTGTATTTCCGCGGAACCGCTGCATAAAGAAGCAGTACGGCCGGAAGAAAGTAGTAGAGAAAAGGAATACCGGAAAAGACCATACGCTGCCTCCTGTTATTCGGCTTCGTCAAATGAAAGCGGACTCATGACGAAGAAAACGGTCTGACCGGAAACTCCGGATGCCATCACATCTGCCTGTGTGCAGACGTTCCAGCGGAGATCTGCGCTGTCCTGAAGCATCTTCAGAAAGATCTGAGGGGAGAGGTCTGCCGGAAGCTCAAAGACATAAGCCACAAAAGGGATCGCACCGATCAGAGGCCCGAAGACCGCACCGCTTGAGAACCCGCGGATCTCTTTTGTAAAGCCGTTCAGATATCCTTCCTCTACCGGCATGGACATGGCTGTGAAGGGAAGCCAGTCCAGTGAGGAAAGATTTTCCGCGATCTGATCCGGAGAAAGTCCTTTTTTCGCCTGAACTTCGAATTCTTTTACCATTTTTTCCGCCGGATTTGCAGGCTCACTGCTTTTCTGACAGCAGGTCAGGAGACTGATCAGAAGAACCAGAGAGACAAGTACATAAGCTGTACGGACCCGCTTGTAGGATTTCCTGCGTCTGATCAGATTTTTCTTGTTGATATTTTTTCCGGAATGCTCCGGATCCTTCTGTGTATTCTGCAAGCTGTTTACTGAGCAGTATTCTCTGTGATAGTTGGTGTGGCTCATCATGTTCCTCCTTTTTCTTTTTAATGCCGGGAGATCCGTCCGGAACATTTTCCAATCCGGCGTTCCCATCCGTTTTATGCCTGAATGAAGCGGGTGTCTTTTTTACGGACCGGAAACCTTTCCGGTAAGCATCTGCAGTATGCTGTCCGGTCAGGTTCCCGAATCCGGTATCAGCGTAACAGCTTACGGTGTAAGTGCAATACACAGAAACGAAGAGAATCACCCTGATGTATGAAGGCAGGATAAGGAGAGAATAATAGTAAGAAGGAAGAGTAAAAAAAGAAGCGGACAGCCGGGTTGTTGCCGGTTGTCCGCTTCTTCTGCTGCATAAGGGGTTTTGTGGTCAAGAGGTCAGATCCTGACTTTGTGCCGGAAAAATGTCCTTTGGGCAGGTCATTATGATATGTGTCTGTAAAAACTTTGGTAAACCTGCTGTTTACAGGTCATTTCGTAAAAGATCGTCCCAGGTCTCGCGTTTTACAGCTGTATAGCTTAAGCCGTTTTTCAGCATGATGACGGGCGGCTTCGGGATCCGGTTGTAATTGGAGGACATGGAATAGTTATAGGCGCCTGTTGTGCACACGGCAATAATATCG
>JAZUFC010000025.1:0-15054 GCA_045640465.1 Lachnospiraceae bacterium
TCTAATCTCCCGGGATCATTATAACAGATCCCGGGAGATTTTACGTTAACAGGAAGGCTGCCGCCTGGTAAAGCATCGCAAAACGATTACGGCAGCTTCGGCCTGTTTACAGTGCGGAATCTCAGTCTTTTCTCTGATTGAGAAGCCAGCTCATGATGCCGTATTCGTTGTGGTAGGTAAGGACCCAGCTCATGTGATTTAAACTGAAGCGGTCCTTGTAGGAAAGCGTCGGATCGATCGCAATATTGTACTTTGCGAATTCCTCAGGTGCGTACAGGGTCAGATGCGCATTCTTGTGTCCGTTGTCCTTTAATTCCATGACGGCATCCACCAGATATTTGTGACGGTAGACGGTGTGATCCACATAAGCGGAGGATACCCATACCGGCATGTTGGTGGTGCGGAGCATGTTGAAGGTCTCCTGCGTCATGGTGGGGCAGATGGGTGCGGCTGCCGCAAACAGGTCTGCACCTACATGCATGGCACGGATGGTGCCTGCGCCGCCCATGGAAAGACCGGTCACATAAACACGCTTTTCGTCAACACGGCCGTCCTTGATCATTTCACGGATGATCTCGCAGACCTTTGCCAGATATTCACGGTTCCAGCCGGTATCCGGAACATCTTTGCTGTTGAAGAAGGACTGGTTCTGCATATTGCCGATCATCTTTGCCTGTTCTGCTGGCGGAAGCTGCTTGCACTGCGGAGCTAAAAGGAAGCAGTCCGGATAATCATCCGTCAGATTGATCGGGCCGTAGTCTGCAAGAAGCTGTGTCTTATTGTCTCGCTGGTCAGCTACGCCGCCGTTGCCGCCGCCGTGGAGATACAGGATCAGCGGATGTTTGCCCTCCATCGGAGGTGTATAGAGCCGGTAAACGACGTCATCCTTCTTGAATTCGCCGAATTTGTCCAGGCCGTCCGTGATGATCTCGAAATCCTCTTTGGTATAGGTCTCGTCGCCGATCTTTACGGAGAATGCATAGCGGATGCAGAATTCGTTGACGTCCAGTGTCAGCACATTCTTATCCAGAGAGATATTCAGAACATCGCCGGTATTCAGACCGGTCTTCTTTTTAATGACCTTTTCTGCGCCGACCTTGAAAAAGTCGCCTGTAATTTTGATCTGCTTTCTGACGGGTGCTTCCTTTTTCCACGGAAGAACGATCTTATAGCAGCACTGACCGAAATCCGACATTCTTGCGTAAACTGTTGGTTTCATGAATTGCTCCTTTCCTGAGAAACTGCCGCAGCTGCGGTTTTTGTATTGATACTAAGGCCATCCTGCCTTTGCGTGAGCGAGCTCCCGCCGGCATTCGGCCTTTTGACCCTGATGTTGATACCGCACCGCTTCGTGCATAGCACTCCCGCGGTGCTGAACACTCGAAACTTTCGCCTTTTTCTGCGAAAAATGCTGCGTTTCTCGTGTTCGGCGGGTCACTAAGGCCATCCTGCCTTTGCGTGAGCAAGCTCCCGCCGGCATTCGGCCTTTTGACCCTGGTATCTTCACATTATAACCTATATTGAAAGAAAAATCCCGCTTTTTTCGAAAATACAGCGCATTTTATGGTTTGCTCTGTTTTGGTGCGATGATCGTGTCAGCAAAAGGAGTTCAGCTACGCTTATCTGTTTTCCTTTTCATTTTCTCTGTCATTCTGTCAGGAAGAGCTGTCCTGTGCTGCCTGCAGCGGGAAAATGAATACAAACAGCATAGAAAAAACAGATCTTCTGCATTTTCTCTGCTGCCGGAGCTGAAACAGACTGTCTGCTGCAGAAATTTCTTGCAGTTTTCTGTCCTGAAGTGGTATAATCCCTGCATCAGTAAGCGCATGCAAATGCCTGTTTTATACGCTCAGGAGGTAGTCATTATGCCCGGTATGCGGCCCCGTGGATTTTTAACGGATGAAGAAAAAAGCAATATGCCGAAAGTTACGAAAGGACTCATTGTCAGGATCCTTTCATATCTGAAGCCGTATTGGGTGCAGTTTATATTTGTATTTGTTGCGATCCTTCTGTCTTCGGTAGTCGGTCTTCTGCCGTCTATCATTACGGGACGGATCGTCGATCAGGCGCTTGTAGGCGAGAACCTGGCGCTTCTGATCAAGCTGATCCTGATGGCCTTCGGAACGCTTGCGATCAGCCAGGTGATCGGTGTTCTGGAGACCTACATCAACGCATGGATCTCTCAGCGGATCATCTTCGACATGAAGAACCAGATGTACAAGCATCTGCAGTACATGCCGCACTCCTTCTTCACATCGGAGAAGCAGGGCGATATCATCACCCGCATGAATTCGGATATCAGCGGTGTGAGCTCTGTGATCAGCGGCACGCTGTCCTCCATTGTCAGCAACATCGCAACGCTCATCACAACGATTGTCGCGCTGTTCTCCATGAGCTGGCAGCTTGCGCTTGTGGGCATTCTGGTCATTCCCCTTCTGGTGATCCCGACAAGATCCGTCGGCAAGACCCGTTTCAAGCTGCTGACACAGCGTCAGGCGGTAAACGACGAGATGAACCAGGTCATCAATGAGACGCTGTCCGTCAGCGGCTCGATGCTGGTCAAGATCTTCACCCGCGAGGAAAAAGAGTATGATCATTTCGTGGATGTGAACGAAAAGGTGACCGGCCTTGCCATGAAGGAGCAGCGAAGCGGCAGCTGGTTCCGTGTCGTAATGGGCATGTTCACGCAGATCGGACCGCTTCTTATCTATTTTGCGGGCGGTTATTTCATCATCAAAAAGATCGATCCCACGCTGACAGTCGGTGTCATCACGGCTACCGTTGCTCTGATCAACCGCCTGTACCGGCCGGTGGAATCGCTTTTGAATATTCAGGTCGACTTCACGAGATCACTTGCGCTGTTCACCCGTATCTTTGATTACTTCGACCGTGAGAATACCATCGTTTCTCCCGAAAACGGAAAGAGACCCGAGGTGGAGCGTCAGGATATCGTCTATGATCATGTGGCCTTCGGCTATGACAAGGATCAGCTGGTTTTGAAAGACGTGAACTTTACCGTTCCCGGCGGAAAGATGTATGCGATCGTCGGTCCCTCCGGTTCCGGAAAATCCACGGTCGTCAACCTGATCCCGCGTCTTTACGACGTAGTGTCCGGCGCTGTGAAGATCGCCGGTACGGATGTCCGTGATTTTGATCTGACGTATCTTCGCGAAAACATCGGTGTGGTCACGCAGGATACGTATCTGTTCAACGGAACGATCATGGAGAACCTTCTTTACGCCCGTGACAACGCGACGCGGGAGGAAGTGGAACAGGCCTGCAGGATCGCAAGCATCCATGACTTCATCGTTTCCCAGCCGGACGGCTACAATACCATGGTCGGAAACCGCGGTCTTAAGCTTTCCGGCGGTGAAAAGCAGCGAATCTCGATCGCCCGCGTAATGCTGAAGAATCCGAAGATCCTGATTCTGGACGAAGCAACCTCTGCGCTGGATTCGATCTCCGAAAGTGCGATCCAGGATGCGCTGGAAGCCATGATGGAGGGACGTACCAGCATCGTCATCGCCCACCGTCTTTCCACGATCCTGAAAGCGGATCAGATCCTGGTGGTGCAGGACGGCGTGATCAAAGAGCAGGGTACGCACGAGGAACTTCTGGCGCTGGACGGCACCTACCGTCAGCTTTACGAGACGCAGTTCAGGACCGCGATCGAATACGAGGAGAGCAGCAAAGAGGAAAACAAAGAATAAACGCAGTTTTTTCGCAATGCAAAGATACTTTGCGTGATATTTCCTTCCTTTATGCCTATAATGAGGACAGTAAAGGCTGTAAAAAGCATAGTCTGAACAGACAGCCTGCGTCATGCAGGCTGCCTTTACTTTAGCAGGCAGAAATTCTGTAACGGAATCAGAACTCTATGGAGGGAAAGGAAGGACAGCATGAGAGACGGGAATATTCTGAAAGACGGGAACTGTATGAAAGAAGAAAAGGACAGAAAAAGAGCAGCCGCGTTCGGTGAAAATCTTCGTAAGATCCGAAGCGATGCGGGACTGACACAGGACGAACTTGCGGAGCAGGTGCACGTGACAAGACAGAGCATCAGCAACTGGGAGACGGGAAAAGCAGAACCGGATCTCTGCATGCTGGAACAGCTTTCAAAGGCCCTGAAAACGGATCTGTCCGTTCTGATCTCCGGTGATCCTGCGAAGGAGGAAACAGGAAGCGCAGCACCGGAAGAACTGCTTAAGAAGACTGCTGAGCCCGGAGAACATTCCGTGAAAAAACTGCCTCGGAAGATCGGAAAAGAGATCCTGTTTGCAGGAATCGCAGTTCTTCTGATCATCACTGTTCTGATCCTGAAATACAGATTCACGGATCATTTTTCACCGGTATACGGAATCGTCCGCTTTGCAGAGCGTTATCCGCTCACGATGCTGATCTCGGTCTTTGCGGGTCTGTTCCTCAGTGCATATTTGTCAGGGCTGTTTCAGCTGTTCCTGCCGAAACCGGCAGAATGCGTCTGCCTGTCTTTCGGGATCCTGATGATGCTTCCGGCACTGATCGGCTCCCTGTCTCTTATTGTTGCAATATTCCGTTCTTTACCTTCGCTGTCTTCTTATTATGCGAACTTGAAGAACCCGGGAGTTGTGAACGGTTTTTCACTTTCCTATATGGACCCCGTTACGATCCTCTGCAACCGCTTTTTCTCGGGCGGACCGGAGCAGAATCAAACTGCGGACATCGTATTTCGCGCTGTTTTCCCCGGCATCGCAGCGATCCTCCTTTTTGCGGGACTGAAAAAAGAGAAGAAAGCGGAGGAAGCATAAAATTTATTTTTTGAATATCTGCGCAGCCGGTCTGCGAAAAGCGGGATCCGTTCCGGAATCTGCTTTTCGCAGACTTTTTTGCAGAAAAACCGCTTGACAAACAGCCCAAACTGTACTACTGTACTATTAAACAATACAGTTTGATCCGGCTTCTCCATGCGGAATCAAATAGACGGAGGAAAAAATGAAGAAGTTTTTGAAAATTCTGCTGTATTATGCATTGATCCCGTTTCTTTCCTGTCTGCCGGGTCTGTTTTTAAGTCTCAGCGGACAGCTGGCAGTCAGTCTGATCTCGGTTCCGGTCCTTTCAGCGGCGATCTGTCTTCTCTTCAGAAAAAAGATCGACCTGAAGTTCGCGGCAAAGACGAACGGTTTTGCAGCCGTCATTCTGCTTCTGATCTTCACAGTGATGATGCTGATCGCTTCCGGCGCTGTCGAGGGCGTCCTGATGACGAATTTCTGCTGGGCGATCTTCCCGTTTGCACCGGTCATGCTGGTCAGCATGCTGATGGACCGGCTCGCGTTTCTTTACATGACGGCTTTTGCGACGTATGTGATCTGTTTTCTGGTCACATCGCTTCTCGGAAAGGTCAGGCCGAAAAAGTCCCTGCTTGCTGCAGCACTTGCCCTGTCACTGATCTGCGTGACCGTCAGCACAGCTCTTTACATGAACAGACCGTCCGTGAAATACGGGGGCCACGGTTTCCGGTATATGCACGGCTATTCCAGCACGGACTTTACGGACTACACGGTCTACAGCCCGGATTCAAAGCTCGTTGCACCGGATTCCGAAGTCACGCTGCGGATCGACAATGAAGAGGACATGCCCGTTTTAGACGGTGCAGAAGCCTGTTATCCGTTATATGCGGCATTTGCAAAAGCCTGCTACACGGATATCGATGCGATCGAAAAGAAGTGGCTGAAGGAGACCGATGATCCGCGCACGAACGGAAAGATCGTGACATTTACGAATACGGTCGTCGGCTTCGACCGCCTGCTTCGGGGTGCGGAGGATACGGAAAAGTTCGGAGGCGGCATCGATATGTTCTTCGGTGCAAGGCCGTCTGTTTCACAGCTGCAGATGGCTGAGGACCTCGGTGTGGAACTTACCGTTACGCCGATCGGAAGAGAAGCCTTCGTGTTCTTTACGGAACCGGACAACCCGGTAAGCGGGATCACTTCGGAACAGCTGAAAGCGATCTATCACGGCGACATTACGAACTGGAAGGAACTCGGCGGAAAGAATCAGGAGATCCTGGCATTCCAGCGTCCGAAAAATTCCGGCTCCCAGACGATGATGGAATATTTTATGGGAGACGTGACCTTGAAAGCGCCTGAGACGTATGAAACGGTCGACGCCATGGCGGGCGTGATCAGTGAAGTCGCACAGTATGCGGATGAAAAAGGCGCCATGGGCTATTCCTTCCGGTATTTTGTGGAAGAACTGAATCAGGAAAAGGATGTGAAGCTTTTGTCCGTTGACGGCGTATATCCTTCACCGGAAAATATTGAAAACGGAACTTATCCGCTGACGGCAGACGTCTGTCTGGTCACCAGAAAGAACGATCCCGACCCGTATGTTCGGAAAATGACGGAATTCATTCTGTCGGACGCGGGACAGGAGATCATCCGGAAGACCGGATATGCAGGACTCCCGGATTAAGCGGGAAAAGAACGGAGGAAGCAAATGATATGGAAGCTTGATAAAGAAAGACCCATCTGCCCGCAGATCCGCGAACAGGTCTGTGCCCGGATCGCATCCGGGGAGTTTAAGGGGGATGAAAAGCTTCTGTCCGTGCGGGAGGTGGCCATGCAGGCCGGCGTGAATCCCAACACCGTACAGAAAGCATTCGAACAACTGGAAAGCATCGGTATGATCTATTCGGTGCGCGGCTCCGGCTGGTATGTGTCGTCCGACACAAAAAGGGCAGTGCAGATGACGGAGATCATGATCCGCGCCAAGGTGCATGATTTTGCGGAAGAGATGCAGTCTCTCGGCGTAAGCCGCGAGGATCTTGTAAGATATCTCTCGGAAACGGGGAATACAGCTGCCGGAAACACTGAAACGGAGGAAGAAAAACATGAGTGAATTACTGCGATGTGTGAATCTGACCAAGGAATTCGGAAACGTCAAGGCATTGAACAGCATCAGCCTGACGATCGAAAGCGGAAGGATCATCGGGCTTCTGGGACCGAACGGCAGCGGAAAAACGACGCTCATCAAGCTTTTGAATGGACTTCTGGTGCCGACCTCGGGTGAGATCTACGTTGACGGCAGACTGCCCGGCGTAGAGACCAAAAAGGTCGTCTCCTATCTGCCTGACAAGAATTATCTGAACGATTACATGACCGTGGAAGAGATCGTTTCCATGTTCGTGGATTTCTATGAGGATTTCCGGCCGGAGCTTGCCTATAAGCTGCTTCAGGATCTCGGGATCTCAAAGGACATGCGCTTAAAAACGCTTTCCAAGGGCAACAAGGAGAAGGTCTGCCTGATCCTTTCCATGAGCCGCAATGCAAAGCTTTATGTGCTTGACGAGCCGATCGCAGGCGTGGATCCGGCGACCAGGGACTATATCATTTCCACGATCATCAACAATTTCAATCCGGAGGCGTCCGTTCTGATCTCCACACATCTGATCTCCGACATCGAATCGGTGCTGGATGAGGTCATCTTTATCCAGAACGGAGAGATCCTTCTGAAAAAGACCGTAGACGATATCCGCGCCGAGAATCAGAAGAGTGTGGATGAACTGTTCAGGGAGGTGTTCAGATGGTAAAAAAACTGTTCCGTTATGAATTTTCCTATTATCTGAAGCGGATGTTCCCGCTGTATTTGGTGGTGATGGGACTTTCGGTACTGAACCGGCTGCTTCAGCTGTTTGAAACGAAAGCCGTGAGCTATGACATTGCTTTCTGGTCATCCGTCGCGGCGGTGTCGATCGCAGTGATCGTATCCTTTGTCATGCTGGTGGTGGTCGCAGTCACCCGCTTTTACCGGAATCTGTTCAGAAGCGAAGGCTATCTTTCCATGACGCTTCCGGTACGGATGGAAGACCATGTGGCGACCAAGCTTCTGTGCGCGCTTCTGTTTTTTGTGATCACGTCAGCAGTCACATTTCTGGCGATTACGGTCTGTACGCTCGGTGATGTGAATATCGAGCTCTGGAAAGCATTCGGCTATCTCTACCGGGCCGCATCAAAAGAACTGCCCTGGATGCCGTTATACTTTGTTGAATTCTTCCTCTGCATCCTGATGGCAGCCGCAGGCACTTTTCTGCTTTTCTACACCTGCATGGCGCTCGGCCATCTGGCAAAAAAGAACCGTATCGCGGTATCCGTGGGGATCTTTATCGGCTACTATTTCTTCTGCCAGATCCTCTTTACGGCAGCGATGATCCTGATCTTCGGCGTCTTCGGCTGGGATATCGAGATGCTGTATGAATTCCTGAACGAGGATGAAAATCTGGTCATCCAGTTCTTCCTTCTGTCCGGCCTTCTGGTCACCACAGTCATGAGCGGACTGTATTACTTTATCACGGTGCGGATCCTGAAGAGAAGACTTAATCTGGAATAAGGAGGGGCATATGAAAAATATGAAGAAATGTATATGGATCCTTTTGCTTCTTTCGTTATGCATGGGACTGACCTCCTGCAATAAACTTGATCAGCTTCGTGAAAAGCATGCGGTTTTTGCCGATGAATCTCATAAAGAGATCGACTGGAACGGACAGCATTATATCCTGGCGCCCGATGACGCGGATATGAGATATGACCTTCTCTGGACGACGAATACCGTTTATGTGACACCGCCCGAAGTACCGGTTCTTCTCTGCGAGAGTGAAGGCTTCATGATGCAGGCCAATTCGGAAAAAACGTTCATCGAAGACTGGGCGTACCGGGTGGCTGATATCTCCGGAAACGGATATGCGCCTGTGTATATCCGGGAGGACAAATATGACGAGATCCTCGAAAGCATTCATGATCTGAAGCTTTCCGTTCTCTGTCTCAATACGTATGTGTACAATGAGAACGGACAGGGCAGGGAGATCTTTGCATTACCGGATGAACTTCAGAGCGTTGTGAAGGAGATCGTTTCGGAAGATCGGACTGTGGAAGATCCCGATACCGAGATCTACGGAACGAAGTGGCTTACAGAGAGCTATTCTTTAGTCTGCTTCGACAGTACGCTGACCTTCGGCGAAAATGCGGGTGAGCTTCTTGTTCTTGACAATGAAGAGACCGGTGAAAGAAGCTGGTATCTGTATTATTATGAGCCTGTTTATTACAGGATCCTGAATGAAGACGGAACCAGTACGGTGATCAAGGAAGCTCCGGATGATTCGGTGATCTCTGACGAAACAGTGGTGATCGAAGATCATGTGACGGAACCTGTCTGTGTTGAGGACGATGGATCTTTCTACTACCGCGTGCCCGAACGGATCGCGGAAAAACTGGAGGCATATATCAGCGAATTATTTACAGAGTGACAGGCACTCTGTCCGGGATCACAGGATCCGGACATAAAAAGACCTGCAGAAGCCGGAAAAAAGGCTTCTGCAGGTCTTTCTTTTTTATATATCAGATGTGCAGGCAGGCCTGAAATGCCTGATTCACTGCTTCTGCGATGCTGCCGGCTTTGTTGTTGCAGTCGCCGATGATCGCAACATTCGATTCCGCGCAGCAGTGGCGGAGCGAATCGACAACATCGAAGCGGGGGCGAAGACCGGTCGCGAGAAGGACTGTGTCGGCGGGGATCGTCTGAAGCGCGCCGCTCTTCACGTCACGTACGATCACACTGTCGTCTGTCACTTCTTCAAGTGCGGTCTCGTAAAGGACCGGAAGATCGATGTTTTCGTCACGTACCTTTTTGAACAGGTCTCTTAAACCGCGCGCACCCATCATGCTCGCCATCCGGTCGCGCATTTCAATGACGGTGACTTTCTTTCCCTCCAGAACGTAATGAAGGGCAGCTTCCAGTCCCACTTGTCCGGCGCCGATGACCGCGATATTCTGACCGACCGGTGCATTTCTGATCTCGGTATCGGGAGCCCAGGAAACATGCGGCTTACGGATTCCGGGAACCTTTTCGGGAATCACCGGATCGGCACCGGCTGCGATCACGATCGCATCGTACTGTTCCGCTTCCAGAAGCTCCTTCGTGGCTTCGGTGTTCAGAAGGATCTTCGCACCGCGTTCCTCACACTGCTTTGCGGTATGGCGAAGCCATTTGAGATAAGCCTGCACGTCGACCTTGAAGGGAGGCGCGGCCGCGCCGATGACATTGCCGCCGAGCTCACCGGTCTTTTCGTACAGCGTCACGTCATGACCGCGGTCCAGAAGTGTCTGGATCGCCTGAATGCCGCCGGGGCCGCCGCCGATGACGGCAACCTTCTTTTTCACGACTGCCTTCGGAACGACGCCGTCGCGAAGCTCGCTCGTCATTGCAGACATCGGATTGATCGCGCAGTAGATCGGCTTCGGGATCATCAGATGGTTCATGCACGCATTGCAGCGCAGACACGGACGTCTGTCCTCAGGTCTGTCTTCGGCATACTTGTTCGGCATGTCGGGATCCGCCATCAGCGGACGGCACATACTGACAAAATCGGCCCAGCCGTTTTTGATGATCTCTTCCGCGTAGTCAAGGCTCATGATCGAACCGACGGTGTTGACCAGAAGATCCGGATATGCCTTCTTGATGTCGCGTGCGTAATGTACATTGAAGCAGTGGTCCATCAGATAGTTCTGACACCAGTTGTTGAAGTAGGCCATGTTGAAATCGCTGTGCAGACCTGCGGATACATGGAGAATATCGATGTGATCCTTCAGATAGCCGATCAGCTTCAGCGTTTCATCAAAATGCATGCCTTCCGGTGCGATCTCGTCCGCGGAGATCCGGTACTCAATGACGAAATCCTCTCCGCAGTGCCGGCGGATGGAATCGCAGACCTCGATCGCAAAGCGGGCACGGTTTTCGGTGCTTCCGCCGTATTCATCCGTCCTGTGGTTGTACAGGGGGCTCGTGAACTGGCTGATCAGATTTCCGTGGCCGCCGTGGACCAGAACGATATCCATGCCGGCGCGCTTCATCCGTCCGGCGGCTTCGCCGAACTTTTCCACGGTCTCACGGATCTTTTCTTTTGTCATTTCGATGCAGGGCATCGGCTCGCGGTGATTTCTTTCGGCTGCCAGACGCTCATTGTCGGAAATACGGGGAGAGGAGCTGAACGGCAGGTGTCCGACCGTTTCAAAACGGGTGTTTTCGCCGTTATGACAGATCTCGAAGGAAGCATGGCAGGCATACTGCTTTCCCATATCCGCAAACCAGGTCATAGGGAGAATGCCGCGGTCCTGATTCATATTCAGCTGGTAGGCTTCATCCTTGCTTTCATTGATGTCGATGGAACAGTTGCCGACGTACAGCGTGCATACGCCGCCGCGGGCGAACATACGGAACCAGTCCACGAAATCATGCGTGACGAGACCGTCTTCGCTTGCAAGATTCGGGGAGGGAGGCGCTAAAGTGACACGGTTTTTGAAATCGATGCCGCGGATGCGGATCGGCTGAAAAACATGAGAATACTTGGAACCCATACGATACATCCTTTCATTTGATGATAATAGCATTGTAGCAGAAGCGAAAGGAAAACAGAAGGATATATTTGCGCTTTTTCGACAGAAAAACAGCAAAGAACGCAGCGTGGTGCAGGAGCGGAAAGCCGGGTGATCGCCGGGAGTCTGCTCACTGAACAGGAGGAGGCACGAAAAGAAACGAAAGGAAGGGATTTCCGGTTGGCAATGGTATTGCGGTGTGGTATGATGTACTGTGATGTATCAGGGGCGATCTCTGATGCCAGACAGAACAGGACGGAAGGAACGGATGATCAGGACCCGCTATCAGATAAAGACACAAAAGAATATTGAAAGATCCTTTACGCTTTCACTGGTTCCGGACTTCCACAACTGTGCGGATACGCTTGAAAAGGTGCGGAAATATTTCAAAGAGGAAGTGCCCGATGCGATCCTTGTCTGCGGAGATATCTGTTCCGGACATCTGACGGATGAAGAAAACGAACCGGCCTTTGAATTCCTGAAGCTGTGTGCTTCGACTGCGCCTTCCTTTTACTCCCTCGGAAATCATGAGTGGCAGTACGGGGATGCGGACCGGGAAAAGGCAGAGAGCACAGGAGTGATCCTTTTGGACAACAGAAGCTGCTTACTGGAGCTCCGGGACGGGCAGACGCTGAAGCACGTATCCGTAGGCGGCATGACTTCCTCCATAAAATGCGGTCTTCGGGAGAGGTACGAACGCATCTTTCATCTGACGTCTGATCCCGATCTGGCATTCGTACGTGACTTCGATGATTCCGAAGACTTTAAGATCCTGATGAGCCATCATCCGGAGGATTACCGGAAGTATCTGTCGGATACCGGGATCGATCTGATCGTAAGCGGTCATGCGCACGGCGGGCAGATCCGTTTCGGCGCTTTTACGGACCGTGAGAACCGTGTCCGTTCTTCCGGCGTTTACTCGCCGGGACAGGGTCTCTTCCCGAAGACTACGGGAGGGATCACGGACGGCAGGCTTGTGACGAGCCGCGGACTGACCAATTCCACACCGGCTGTTCCCAGATGGGGGAATCCGCCGGAGATCGTATATATCGATGTGATAAAGGAGCCGTGCAATGGATGAGATACGTGTCCATGAAGAAAAACTGAAGGATTTCTTCCAGCTTCACAAACGGGCAGCGCTGGCCTTTTCCGGCGGCGTGGATTCCGCCTATCTTCTGTATGCCGCGGGACGGTATGCACAGAAAGTGACAGCTTATTATGTAAAATCCGCTTTTCAGCCCGCATTCGAACTGGAGGATGCAGTGAAACTGGCCGAAGAGCTGAAGGCGGAGATGAAGATCCTGCCGATCGACGTGCTTTCAAAGGAGGAAATACGGAAGAACCCTTCCGACCGCTGTTATTACTGCAAACGCATGATCTTTGAACGGATCCTGAAAGAAGCGGCAGCGGACGGTTTCGATACCGTGATCGACGGGACGAATGCATCCGACGAGGTCTCCGACCGGCCCGGCATGCGGGCACTTTCGGAGCTGTCCGTGTTTTCACCGCTTCGCGAGGCAGAACTGACAAAGACAGAGATCCGCCTGCTTTCAAAGGAAGCGGGACTCTTTACCCACGATAAACCGGCTTATGCATGTCTTGCGACCCGCATACCGACGGGGGAACCTGTCACGGAAGAGAAGCTTCTCAGAACGGAAAAAGCAGAGGAGTTTCTGAAGTCAGCCGGGTTCGCCGATTTCCGCGTACGGTCCTCGGAGGACACGGCAAAGCTGCAGATCCGGAAAGAGCAGTTTGCGCTTCTTCTGGAAAAAAGAGAAGAGATCGTTTCCAACCTGAAAAATGAGTACCGGAATGTACTTCTGGATCTGGAGGAGAGAAAATGAACGATACAAGAGAAATACTGAATGCCCTGAAAAACGGGGAGATCGACGTGGATGAAGCCCTCCTCGAAATCAAGAAGGAGCCCTTTGTGGAACTGGGCTATGCGAAGGTCGACATGCACCGCGGGATCCGTCAGGGCGCGGGAGAGGTGATCTACGGCGCCGGTAAGACCTGGGAACAGATCGCGGGGATCATCCGCGCCATGCTGGAAGCCGGTCAGAAGACCATCCTTGTGACACGTCTTTCGGCGGATAAAGCTGCGAAGATTCAGGAGAGTCTGCCGCTTCGCTATGATGATCAGGCACAGATCGGTGTCGTCGGTGAAATGCCGGAAAAGACCGGTATCGGAAAGATCGTCGTGGCAACGGGCGGAACAAGTGATATTCCCGTTGCGGAGGAAGCGGCCATGACCGCGGAGGTCATGGGAAACGAAGTCGTACGTCTGTATGATGTGGGCGTTGCGGGCCTTCACCGTCTGCTGTCTCACATGGACGAGATCATGGGAGCTTCCGTGATCATTGCGATCGCGGGCATGGAAGGTGCACTTGCCAGCGTGATCGGCGGTCTTGCGGACTGTCCGGTGATCGCCGTGCCCACAAGCGTCGGCTACGGGGCCTCTTTTAACGGCCTTTCGGCCCTTCTTTCCATGCTGAACTCCTGCGCAAGCGGCGTGTCTGTCGTCAATATCGACAACGGCTTCGGAGCAGGTTATCTTGCGAGCATGATCAACCACCGCTGATCACTCTGAAACAGCGAAACATCAGAAACAGAGGATATACAGAATGAGAACGATCTATCTGGACTGCGGCATGGGTGCCGCCGGAGATATGCTGGCAGCGGCTCTTTTAGAGCTCGTGCCCGACAGAGAGAAAATGCTTCAGAAACTGAATGATGCCGGTATTCCCGGCGTCAGAATGGAGGCGGTGCCCTCCGAAAAATGCGGCATTCTCGGCACACATTTTACCGTGCTCGTCGGTGATACGGAAGAGGACGAAGAGCTCTTTGCGCATCTGAACGGGGATGCGGAACATCATGAGCATCATCATGAGCACGATCACGAACATGATCATGAGCATGACCATGAGCACGACCATGATCATGAGCACGAGCATCATCACGAACATGACCATGAGCACGACCATGATCATGAGCACGAGCATCATCATGACCATGAGCATCCGCACACGCACAACAGCCTTCACGGGATACGGCATATCCTTTCACACATGTCGCTGGAACCGGAGATCAGAAAGGATGTGGAAGAAGTCTACGGACTGATCGCCGAGGCGGAAAGTCATGTACACGGCGTGCCTGTTTCCGAGATCCATTTCCATGAGGTCGGAAATCTGGATGCGGTGGCGGATGTGACGGCAGTCTGCGTGCTGATGCATGAGCTGAAGCCGGATCAGGTGATTGCTTCCCCGGTGCATGCCGGAAGCGGAACAGTCCGCTGCGCACACGGCGTTCTGCCGGTCCCCGCACCGGCGACAGCCTATCTGTTAAGAGACATTCCGTTCTACAGCAGAAATATCGAGAGTGAGCTCTGCACGCCGACAGGCGCGGCGCTTCTCCGTTATTTTGTCAGACGCTTTGAACCCATGCCCGTCATGAAGACGGAAAAGGCCGGTTACGGCATGGGAAAGAAGGATTTTGTCCGTGCAAACTGCGTCCGTGCATTTCTGGGCGAAACAGAGGACAGAACGGACAGCGTTTTTGAACTGTCCTGCAACCTGGATGATATGACGGCCGAAGAGGTGGGATTCGCCATGGACCGCCTGTATGAAGCACATGCGCTGGAGGTCTTCGTGAC
>JAZUFC010000026.1:0-7175 GCA_045640465.1 Lachnospiraceae bacterium
CCTGCCGAGAGCAAGCGGCAGGAAATTGACCGCTCTCTGAAAAGGCGGCATGTTCTTATAAATGACATAGAGACTGTTCCGTGCGGAAAGTCTTACCTTGAAATCCGAATACTTTTTCGCATCCGAGCTTCCGCTCCCGACATGATAGACGACCGCGCCCGGCTCATAAACGTTCCGGTAGCCGAAGATCTTTGCCCGGTAACCCAGATCGATATCCTCCAGATACGCAAAATGATCCTCGTCGAAAAGGCCGATCTCGTCAAAAACGCTTCTTCTGTAGATCGCAGCGCCTCCGCAGGCGGAAAAAACGTCGCAGGGCTTCTGATATTTCGGATCCGTCACCTTCTGCCCGACACCGCGCTGTGCCTGATAGCCGAGCACGGTATAAAGATCGCCGCAGTCATCCAGAAGATCCCGCTCGCGGTAATTCACCATCCGCGCACTGACGGAGAAGATGCGTTCATCCCGTTCGATCGCCGCAGTCAGCGCGGATACAAACGAAGGCTCCGCTTCGATATCGTTATTCAGTAAAAGGACATACGGTGTTTCGGCCATCCGGATCCCGGCATTCACGCCGCCGGCAAATCCCAGATTCTCAGGCATCACACGAAGATCGACAAAAGGATAATTCTCCCGGATGAACTCCTGTGATCCGTCTTCCGATGCATTGTCGATGACAAGCGTGACAAAATCATCCGTATCCTGCATTTTCAGGGAGTCCAGACAGATTTTCAGATACTTCATTCCGTTCCAGTTCGGAATGACGACTGTTGTTTTTTTCATCATACCACTCTAACGTCCCTGAGATCAGATCCTGTACTGCTGCGTTACCTCTTTCGTCGGACCCGAAAGGCGGACCGTGCCGCCGTCCAGCCAGACGACCTTGTTGCACATCTCGCGGATCTGGTTCATGTCATGTGAAACGAACAGCACCGTGGTACCGCCGCCCATCAGTTCCATCATCCGCTTCCGGCTCTTCTTCTGGAAGTTTTCGTCACCGACTGCCAGGATCTCATCTACGATCAGGATCTCCGGCTCCACCACGGTCGCAATGGAGAACGCAAGACGCATCACCATACCGGAGGAATAGTTCCGAAGCGGCATCTCGATAAAATCATGAAGCTCCGAAAAATCGAGGATCTCGTTGTATTTGCTGTGAAGAAAGGCTTTGTCATAGCCTAAGATGGCGCCGTTTAAAAAGATGTTCTCGCGCCCGGAAAGATCCATGTCAAAGCCGCTTCCGAGTTCCAGCATCGGCACGATGTTTCCGTACCGCTTCACCTCTCCCACCGTCGGCTTTATGATGCCGGAAATGATCTTCAGGATCGTGCTCTTTCCCGCACCGTTCCTTCCGATGATCCCCAGAACGTCTCCCTTGTATACATCGAAGGAAACGTCGTGAAGCGCATAGAAATCCTTGAATTTGAGACCCTTGGAGAACATTTTGGTCACCGTCTCCTTTAAGGAGCCCGCATGATCCTCCTCCATACGGAAACGCATGGAGACGTCCTCTACACGGATCATCAGTTTTTGATTGTCTTCTGTCATACTTTTTCCTTTATGGTGCCCTTCCTTTCAGGGAAAGCACGGATCAGGTCCTCACACTGATAATAAACGCAGAAAGACCGGAAATGTTACAGGTATAAAATAAATTTGTCTTCCGTCTTTTTGAATACAAAATATCCGAACAGAAGCATGAGAAGTGCGAAGCCTCCGCAGATCAGATATTCGGTAAACGCAGGACTCATGCGGTCGATGATGATGGTCCTGATAAACGTGATCATGTGATACAGCGGATTGAACTGCATCAGCTTCACGAGCCATTTTGCACTGCCTTCGCTGTCAAACATGGACAGGCTGTAGATGATCGGCGTTCCGTACATCCAGACCGTGGCAATAACGCCCCAGAGGAATTCAATGTCATGGAAGAAGACCATCAGTGCAGAAAGCAGGAAACCCATGCCGATACAGAAGATCAGCAGGAAGAACAGGCCGAACGGAAGCAGGAAGACCGCCTCCGAAAGATACAGATGCGGCGTGGAGAACAGACCGTATACCACTGTCACCAGGATCAGCGGGATCATGGAAAGCACCACGTTCACGGAAGCCGAGATCACCTTCGTCAGCGGATAGATGTACTTCGGCACATAGACCTTCGTGATCAGCTGCGAATTTCCGGTAATGGAGCGCATTGCCTGCGTGGTACAGTCGTTGAAGCCGTTCCACATCACGATACCGGAGAGCAGATAAATGGCATAATGCGGTACCAGACCGCCGCGCCCCAGAAGCTTGCTGAAGACAACATACTGTACGCACATCATCAGAAGCGGATTCAGAAAACTCCAGAAGACACCCAGTACCGAGCGCTTGTACTTGATCTTGAAATCACGCGTGACCAGCTGCTCGATCAGAAAACGGTATTTGTACAGGGTCTCCATAAAGGAAAGACCCAGACTCTTCCGCTTTTCCTTCTGACATTTTTCCAGATGACGGTAATACAGAAACACGCCGCCTGTCAGAAGCAGAAGGATCACGATATAGAAAAAGATAAAATTGATATGAAAGATCCGGAAGGAGCACAGGCGCCTGATCGATCCGACTGTAAAGCAGAAAACCGCCGCCAGATAGACCCAGAGCAGGTACCTCCCCGTCCGTTTCAGATTCAGTTCCGTCATGCACCCGACCTCTTACGAAAATTTGAAGGTATCTTTGATTCCGAGCCACTTCTGATCCTTATCGGAAATGATCAGTTCTGTTCCCTCTTCGATAGGCCATTCAATGCCGATCTCGGGATCGGACCAGAGCATGCCGCCCTCATCTCCCGGATGATAGAAATCCGTGCATTTATAAGCAAATACCGCCACGTCGCTCATAACATAAAAGCCGTGTGCAAAACCTTCCGGAATATAGAACTGCTTCATATTCTCCTCGGAAAGCTCCACGCCGAACCACTTGCCGTATGTTTTTGAAGAGGTGCGCAGATCCACCGCCACATCGAACACCTTGCCGCGAAGCACTCTGACGAGCTTGCCCTGCGGGAAATTCTTCTGAAAATGCAGACCGCGGAGAACGCCCTTCACGGACATGGACTGATTGTCCTGTACGAAATCCATCGTAAGGCCTGCTTCCTCCATATCGTTTTTATTGTATGTCTCCACAAAATATCCGCGTTCATCCTTATGAACGGTCGGCTCGATGACGCAAAGTCCTTCGATCTCACAGCGCGTTACCTTGATCTGTCCCATTTTCTTTCCTCCAGTAATTTTTGTTCATCGTGCACTTCAGCACAAACGAACGTTTTAATTTGTGATATCTTCTCCCCAGAAAAAAGCCGGCATATTTCATCCCGCTGTAATACACAAGATAGGGGATCTGAAGGACCTTTCCGGCCTTCAGAAGTGCTTTTGCACTGGCAAGCACAAGCTTTTTGCCTGTTCCTGCAGTGGTACTGTCAAATTCCCGAAATACCTCAGGATGATCCTCCTGAGATACCGCCATATCAAAATTCCGGTGAAACTGCTGCATTCCCGTATAATTATGGGAATGATAAACACAGGCATCCGCAGCGTATCCGGTCTTAAATCCCGCCTTCATGGCATGGAAGGCATAGATCATATCCTCATTAAAGATCGTGCGGTCAATAAAGCCGCCGAGACTGTCAAAAATACTTTTCCGGTACATGCAGCAGACATCCGACAGGAAAAGCGCCTTGATGCCGAGCGCTTTGAAATCCGCTGAGGATCTGACGGAAGAGGTCTCCGGATAATTGAAGGCTCTCGCAATAGCCTCCACTTCCTTGCAGCCCTCTTTCGGAAGCTGTCTTGCATAAGCGGCCGCGATCTGTTCATCGCTTTCGAGCATGCGGACGAGATGCTCCACCAGGAATTCATCCGCAGGGATCGCATCCTGCGTCATGAACAGCACGTACTCCGCATCGGAAAGTGCTGCACCGCGGTTTCTTGTCATACCGTGATCAAAGTCCTCCGGCTTCAGCGGATAGACCTCCGCGTTTTCCGGAAGAGACTGCAAAGGAAGCGGATATCCTTCCGCTTCCGTATTCATGATCAGGATCCTGGATACCGGAAAGGTCTGCTTCTCAAGCATCCGAAGAAGCCTGATAAACTCCCTGTCCGGCTTATACACAGGAATGATTACATCTGCTTTCATAAAGAGCTTATTCTCCGAGTCCGTTCTTTACAATTTCGATCATGTGATGAAGCGCTTCCTCTTCGTCTTCACCGTCGCAGATAAAGGTGATCTCATCGTTGCACTTGACGCACGCGCCCAGAACAGACAAAACACTCTTGGCATTTGCCGTCGTGTTCAGGAACTGGAACATGATGCTGGACTTGAATGCCATCGCTTCCTTGCACAGAACGCCAGCCGGACGAAGATGCAGACCGGTCGGATTTTTTACAACAATTGACTGTTCTACCATAATAACCCCCTTAAAATTATAGATACAGGAGAGCCTGTAAAGTCTCCGCGAACTTTATCCGGACCGTACGTAAAATACAGCACGGACGTGCGTCAGAATACCGCCTGATATCAGGCAGTTTACGGAAGAATGATCTCCTCCCCTTCTCCGGCTTCTTCTGCCGGAGGAACAGATTCTTCGGGTGCCGGACCGTCAGGACCGCTGATATCCTCTGTACTGTCCGTCTGTTCCTGCTGTTCCGGTACGCTTTCCTCGGGCACCGTGCTTTCCTCCGGAATGTCCGTTCCGGGTTCTGTTCCCGGTTCATCCGGCAGAGTCGGCACATCGCTGGGAAGATCAGGTGTTTCAACGGGTTCCGTCTCGGGCGGAAGCGTCTCACGCGCCTTAACTACGACCGTCATGTACAGCATGCCTTCGTTGTCGATATAATATACACCCGGATTTGCAAGCGATACGGGAAGCGTATAAGTTCCGGGGCCGAGTGCTTCGACGGATATCGAAGGACTCAGAACTGCCGTCGAGAGTGCCGCGATATCCGCTGCGTAACCGCGGATATGCGCCGTGATCTCCGGTTCCAGTATCGTATAATCACAGTCGTCGCTCGTGTTTGCAAGCGTGATCTCGGAAGACGGGATCGTATAGGCAAAGCCCTGCAGATGCTCCACATTGACAGTGATCTCCACTTCTCCGCTTCCGCTGTACAGAGAAACGCCCGACGACAGATATTTTTCCAGATTGACGTGATAGACCTGATCGGAAGAGATGCCTTCCACGCTGACATCTGCGGGATCGATCAGGATGCTCGCCTGTTTCTCCAGATCCTCATACAGACCGTAGACCGTCAGTGAATCCGTATTATAGCTCCAGTTCGTCACCCTGCAGCCGTCCGCAGGCGTTCCGCTGACGTACGGAAGAGACAGCGCCACAGTGCGGAGCACAGCGACGGAAGCCTCCATGAGCACCTTCTCCGCGCTCATCGTGAGCATGCCGTCCGAATTGCTGATCCGGCGGCCGTTCGCGTCGTACATCTCCACATCGAGCTCCTTCGTGCAGATGCTGCCGGCATGATAGGAAAGGTCCTGCATGTCCACGACCGCCTTTACGGAGACCACATTGTCAAAGCGGCTCTCCGGGCCGGAGACTGTGATCTCCGACGGTTCGAAATCGATGGAGCCCTGGATCTTCATGCCGTCCGAAATGCTGTTTTCCTCGATATACTGCACCCGGAACGTCTTTTCCGTGTAGCGGTCCATTGTGACGATCACGCCGTCATCGCACTGATAATCGATGATCAGCTGGCTTCCGCCGTTCTGCGTCACCTGAACAGGCACGTATTTATTGTCGAGATCATTGCCGACCTGCTGTGAAAGATCCGCTTCACAGCTGAAGAAATCGGTGCTGATCTTACCCTTGTTTTTTTCCAGCGTTCTGACCTTGACGGTCATGGTCTGCGGACGGGAAAGCGAAAGAAGCTTCTGACCTTCATGCGTCACGATCGTACCTTCGTTTTTGTAAACGATCGGTACACTCAGCTTCATTGTGATGACCGTATCCTGCGTATTCGCGATCATCGCCCAGATCACCAGACCGATCAGCACGGAAGCGATCTTCCAGCCGATATTGTTGGTGAAGAAATGACGGAGGGTATTCTTTTCGAAGAAGGATCTGATCTTGTTACTCATCTGAATTCCTCCCCTTTTTCCCCTTGTTCAGGCTGATCTTCTGTTTTCCTTTTGCCGTTTTTTTCTCCTCCTGTGAGAGCCGCACATCCGTCAGGATCTCACGCATCTCGTCGACCGTAACGTCTCTCTTGAGTTTTCCGTCCATTGCAACGGAAAGACCGCCTGTCTCTTCCGATGCGATCAGCGTGATGCAGTCCGATACTTCGGAAATGCCGAGTCCCGCTCTGTGACGGGTACCCAGTTCCTTGCTGATAGCCGTGTTCTGCGAAAGCGGCAGATAACAGGTCGCGGATACGATGCGGTTGTTCCGGATGATCACCGCGCCGTCATGAAGCGGCGTATTGTGTTCGAAGATCTGCTCTAAAAGTGCTGTTGTAATGACTGCGTCCAGAGAGATGCCTGTCTCGATGTATTCGTCCAGCTGAATGCCTCTCTCCACCACGACAAGCGCACCCACGCGGTTCTTTCCTAAAAGAGCCATGGCTCTCACGATCGAATCGACGGAATGGCTGTCAAGACCCGACGAAAATCCGGTGCTTCCCGAAGAGAAGATGCCGCGAAGCAGTCTTCTGTTTCCGAGCTGTTCAAGCGCTCTTCTGATCTCCGGCTGCAGGATCACGACTACGGCGATCACCAGCGAATTTGCCAGGAAACGGAATATTGCGGTGATCCTGGTCAATTTGCATACATCTGCCAGAATATAGGCGGCAAGCAGCACCATGGCGCCTTTTAAAAGGCTCCATGCCTTTGTTTTCTTGATCCACAGGATCAGATAATAGCTGGCGATGGAGAAAATAATGATCTCCACCAGTCCGGCTATGGTAATGGGCACCGTAAAATCTCCGATGGAGAGGATGCCCCCGCTAAACTGGAAACCGATCTTATTCAGCACTGTGATCTTCCTCTTCTTCCTTGCTGCGATGTACGAATATCTCATCCGCGCTGACGTCAAAATCCTCGAAGAACTCCTGACCGGTGATGTTCTCCACCTTCTTTTCCGTCAGGGAAACGGAGGCCTTCGGGATCGCTTTTACATAGTAATAATATTCATCATC
>JAZUFC010000027.1:0-2211 GCA_045640465.1 Lachnospiraceae bacterium
CCCTCAGGCATCGGCGCAATCCGCCGATGCCAGCTCCCCAGTGGGGCGCCTTCGCACTTACGATGACAATCCGAAACCTGCCAGTTTTAGGCGGCCAATGGCCGCCATACAATCTTCCAACACAGGACGCAGAACCGATAATCCGTGCAGGCTTCGATCCTGGTTGCCTCCCTTGTGGGGAGGTGTCTGCGAAGCAGACGGTGGGGGTTCGCCTTCCCACCGGGAAGGCGACACGGCGTAAGCCGTGCCAAAAGAGTTCTTTCTACTGGCAGCTATCAAGAAACGCCAACCAGTACCAACCCCCTCAGGCATCGGCGCAATCCGCCGCTGCCAGCTCCCCAAAGGGGCGCCTTCGCACGAATGGTAAGTAGCCAAACATATATGAATCCCGGCAGAAGTGATTCTGCCGGGACTTTTCAGAGAGGGAAACATGAGCATACATTACAGCAGAACGGCTGGAACCATTACACTGAATACATATCATTCCACCTACCAGATGAAGGTCGATGAGATCGGAACGCTTCTGCATACCTATTACGGAATGCGGCTGAAAAAGGAAGAGGATCTTTCCTATACCATCAGCTATATGAACCGCGGTTTCAGCGGAAACCCGCATGAAAAAGGCGGCTGTGACCGGAACTATTCGCTGGATACGCTGCCGCAGGAGATCAGCTGCTTCGGCACGGGCGACTACCGGATCGCGGCGCTTCGCGTCCGTCAGGAAGACGGAAGCCGCGCACTTCGCCTCCGCTATCAGAAACACAAGATCATTAAGGAGAAATATGCGCTTCCTTCTCTTCCCGCGTCTTATGACGATACCGGAAAAGCGGAAACGCTGATCGTTACGATGAAGGATACGGAAGCATCCGTAGAGGTCCTTCTGTATTACGGTGTTTTCCCTGAGGAGGATATCATTACCCGGGCTGTCAGTGTGAAAAACTGCGGTAAAAAGGAAAAGGTGCTGGAAAAGATCGCACCTCTGTCTCTTGATTTTACGGCAGGCGATCTTGATCTGATCACCTTCTGCGGAAAATGGGCGAAGGAGCGCCAGCCGGAAAGAAGAGCGGTCACACACGGGATCCAGTCTGTCCGTTCCGTTCGCGGTTCGTCCAGCCATCATTACAATCCGTCAGCGATCCTCTGCACGCCTTCCTGTGATGAGTTTCAGGGGGAAGCCTACGGCGCAGCATTTGTATACAGCGGCGAATTTGAGCTGGCTGTCGAAAAGGAACAGGGGGATCAGACCCGTCTTCTTCTGGGACTTCAGGATGAGCATTTTGAATGGCGGCTTCAGCCCGGTGATGAATTTGTGTCTCCGGAAACAGCCATGACCTATTCCTGCAGCGGCCTGACCGGCATCACGCATCACTTCCACGATTTTGTACGCAGACACATTCTCCGCGGGAAATGGCGGGACGAACGCAGACCGGTGCTGATCAACAACTGGGAAGGTACTTATTTCGATTTTACGGGAGACAAGCTGGTCTCGATCGCAAAGGATGCGGCAGAACTCGGAATCGATCTTTTCGTTATGGATGACGGCTGGTTCGGAAAGCGCGATGACGACAATTCGGGCCTGGGCGACTGGGTGCCGAACGAAAAGAAGATCGGCTATTCCATTGAAGAACTCGGAAAGCGCATCCGGAAGGCAGGAACATCCTTCGGCGTCTGGTTTGAGCCCGAGACGATCTCCGAAGACAGTGACCTTTTCCGGGCACATCCGGATTATGCGGTGGCGATCCCCGGAAGGCAGCCGGATCTTTCCAGAAACGAGCTTCTGATCGATATGTCCAGGGAAGAGGTGACGGATCATGTGATCGAAGTGATGACAAAGGTGATCCGCGAGTCCGGAGCCACCTATATCAAATGGGATTACAACCGGAATCTCTGCGACAAATTCACGGCGTCTCTTCCCGCAGAACGGCAGGGCGAGATGGCCTACCGTTTCACGCTGGGGACCTACCGCGTGCTGGATGCACTTCTGAAGACATTCCCGGATCTGCTGATCGAAGGCTGTTCGGGCGGCGGCGGACGCTACGACCTCGGCATGTTCTGCTATGCATCGCAGTTCTGGTGCAGTGACAATACGGACCCGATCGAGCGGCTCTATATTCAGCACGGTACATCCTATTTCTATCCGGTCATTACGATGGGATCTCACGTTTCCGCTTCTCCGAATCATCAGACCGGCCGGAGCACACCCATTTATAC
>JAZUFC010000028.1:0-5333 GCA_045640465.1 Lachnospiraceae bacterium
CCCCACCGGAGTTTCATTGCCTTAAATATAAAGAAAGCGATGCGCCGAAAATGGCGCACCGCAGAGTAATGATATATTTTTTGTACTACCCGCCAGATTCCGATTGCTGCTTTTTCGATCTGTTCCGGAAAAAAACATTCACTTTCGGAATACTATTAATTACAATGCTTCCCGTTCAAGATGCTGTCTAGCCCTTGCTATTGACGCAGCTAAATGTTGTTGTAGAAGGATCCGCGTCCGTTATTAAACGCATCGATGCCCGCTGAGTTCTGCGAAATGCAACTATTAAACACTTGAGCTAAATATTGTTGGTAATTTTCTACGCAATATCCACTTTTTGCTGATGGATGACGCATTCCATATACTTTAAGTTCTTTGAGTAGTAGGGTTTTGGTATGACTGTGTTCTATATTGGGTTCATACTTTACACTATCTATACGGTCCCTCTTCTTTCCGACCCAAAGCTGTTCTGTAGCAACTATATTTACTGCTTCATCTTTTGAACATGACGGCATATTGTTATATATTAATCGTCCAAACACGAAAATCACATCAATACTATTTTCATTTACAAAACGAAATAGGTTATCATTGTATGAGTCTCTGTTTTGCTTTGCAAAATCTTTCGCACGAGAATCACCTATTCCACAAATTTCTTCAATATAGTTTCCAAAATATACTTTATTCCAAAATTGATCAAATTCTTCGTCAATATTTATATTTCCTATCTTTATTCCACAAGATTCTGCAATTTTACGGAAAAACCTATATTTTGATTCTGTAGGATTCTTATGATAATTCTCAAGAACGCCTTGTGTTGAAAAATCTGATGAACCATCTTTTGAATAATGTGACTCTCCCAGAATAAGGACCCTACTCTTTTGATTATTAG
This sequence comes from Lachnospiraceae bacterium, assembly GCA_045640465.1. Taxonomy (GTDB): domain Bacteria; phylum Bacillota; class Clostridia; order Lachnospirales; family Lachnospiraceae; genus UBA1267. The sequence goes on from JAZUFC010000028.1 coordinate 893, forward strand.
CTTCTTTTCCTTTATATACGCCCTTGAACATTTTCCCTCCATGAAGCCTTCATAACATTAGTTAGCAATTTTACCACATGATATTTTTCAGTTTATTTTCCCAACTTCTTCCATCACATCCGGCACCGCCTCAACGCCATCAAACTCCTTCTAATTAGTCCTCTTTTTTATAATTCTCCTCTGCTTTCCTTACGTCTTCCTTCACCGCTTCCACCAGACTTTCCGGGCTCAGCACTTTCACGTGCGGGCCGTACTGAAGTGCCCAGCGCTGCATCGCTGCAAGATTCACCTTCACACGGGCAGTAGCTTCATCGTCAGTCTCTTCCGGAAAAGTGATATCCTTTCCGAACCAGTCCAGAACATCGTTCAGGATATATTTTTTAAACCGGAAAGTCACAATCTCATCGTCTCCGGTGAACATATAGATGTGCTCTGCCATATGCTCCGGAAGATTGAATCCGTGCTCTAAACCTTTCACTTCCTTCATCGGCTTCTGCGGCGTATCCAGGATCTCAATGTTTGTGATGCGGTCGATGCGATAGTTCGATACGTTATCATATTTATCGTAATTGCAGATCAGATAGTAACGGCCGTTTGCCGCAGCGATCTGGTAAGGATTCACGATATACATCCGCACCTCACCGAAATCATTCTTCCGTGGATAGAGCTTCTTGTCAAGATGATACTCATTATAGGTAAAGGATACCTGTCGTCCTTTACTGATCGCCTCGTCCAGGATATCGATGGTATAGAATATCTGTTTATTGTTAGGTATGTTTTCCGGCAGCGTGCGGATGTGCTTCACACGGGATTTGAAATAAATATTGGACAGACCTTCCAGTTTCTCAACCAGACTTCTGCACTGACTGTAGGGAATGTGCTTGGAAAACAACAGACTGTCAATGAGCAGTCGAAGCTCACTGTCATCAAAATCCCGTACCAAGTAGAAATCGGACTGAATGACACTTTCTTCGAGTTCGCCGGTTTCCTTATTCGGAACCATACGGATCGCTTCGCTGCATTCGATCTCATAGCCGAAATCAACCAGATTATCGATGTTCCGTTTGACCGCTTTCCGGTCCGCTTTCATACTGTATTCGTTTTCAAGGATCTCGATGATGTCCTTCTGGCTGAGTCGGTGTTCTTCGTCTGTATATTTCTTCAAAATGTCCAAAATGTTCATAATGAGCATCTTTTTCGGCTGTTTCGTATAAAGCATATCGTCCCCCTATCGTCTGCTTCTATCTTAATTCACGTGCCGCTATTATGCAAGAAGGCGTGCGACAAAAATGTCGCACGCCGATAAGGGGCATTATATTCTTCCGGTCACCCGGTACAGTTTCTATCAGCCTTTTCACAAAGCTCCAGAATCCAGTCCAGGCGCCGGATGCATCCAAGCCATGAAGCCGGTATGCTTTCATAACCGTAGTACAGTCCTGCAAGCCCGCCTGCGATCGCTGCTATCGTATCCGTATCGCCTCCGAGATTAACCGCTGCAAGAAGTGCCTCCGCAAAGGTCTCTGTTGTGATCAGGCTCCGGACTGCCGCTTCAAGCGAATCGACAACATAGCCTGAACTTCTGATCTCACTCTCCGGAAGTCTGCCGAAACTTTCCACATCCGAAAGACGTTTATAATACTGCCATTCCTTCCGGTCCGTATGTGTCTTATAGAAATTTTCGGCTTCTGGCATGCCTGTCTGAATACACTCCGAAAGAGATTCCTGTGTGCGTTCTGCTATCGATCTTACAAGAAACCAGTATATTCCGCAAGCCATTTTCGAACGCGGGTGGGCATGTGTCAGTGAAGAAACAGAATCAATGAGTCCGATCGCAGCAGTGTCACTGATCTGATGCTCCTTCTGATACCGGTACACAGCAATACAGACGGGAAGGATCCGCATCAGGGAACCGTTTCCGTTTGAAAACTCATCACTCGATCCGCAGGAAGATACATCCCCTGTCTGAATGTACTTTTCTATTGCCGAAGTACAGGTGATTCCCTGATCAAAGGCCTGCCCGAACGGTGTGTATTCTCCGTTTCTGTCCCAGCGCACAAAAGCATCCATGATATCGGAGGGATCGATCGTCTTCTTTTCGATCATGCTAAAAAGTGCGGCAAGCGCCATGCTGCTGTCATCGGTCCAGGTTCCTTCAGGCATATTGTAAGTGCCGTATCCTTCCATACCTGTCACTTTTCCCCTTTGCCGAATAGCTTCCCTGCTCATGAACTGGACCGGACAGCCCAGTGCATCACCGGCAACAAGTCCCATCATTCCGTCCCTGTATAAGTTTGCTTCCTTCATTTATTGAATTCTCCCGCCTTTTTCTGCGAAAAAATGCTTCGCTTCTCATGATCTGCAAGTCAATAAAGTATTTCCTTACGTGAGCAGACTCCCGCCGTACGCCCGACCTTTTGACCCTGATATCATTATAACTCTTTTTGAAAGAAAAGAGCGGGATTCCTGTCAGTTTTCAGTTTCAGATCCCGCTCCCGGTTTTACCTGACGATCTGCGTTACTCCTGATTCTGAAGATCCTCTGCAATGATCCGGTAATCAAGCAGATTGACGAGAAGTTCTTCCGGTTTGACTTCAAGTTTTTCTGCCAGCGAAATGATCTCCGGAGTGATCAGATCCGTATTCTCATCCCGGAAACCTTCAGTCTCCTTTTTATTGTCAAAAGACATCGGATGGAGACCGGCAAGCTTTGCCCCCATTTTCTCAAGACACCTATGTGAAGCTGTATTGTCCGCATAAGCGAGTGCGCGGAACTCTTCCCTTCCTGTGATCTCATGCATCTTTTTCATAAAGAGTGCAGTCGCGCGGCCGCCGATTCCCCGGTAACGGTATTCGGGAATCAGATCTATTCCGACTTCCCAGCGGTCTTCAGATGTATCTTTCAGAAAAATGCTTCCCGCAGGTGCCCCTTTATATACGACCAGACAGTAGAAGGCGTTCTTTTCCTGCGTAATCGCCCATTCAGTTTCTTCAAGAGAACTGTCAATGGGACCATATCCCTCAGTAAGCCACTCGGTATTTATTGTCAGATAGAAGTCTCTGTCCTTCTCTTTCAGCGGCCTGAGTTCGATCTCGCCGTCAGATACAAAGAGCTCCGATCCTTTCTCTTTTGAAAGATCCCAGCCTTTTCTGTTCTTTCTTTCAGCCTCTCTTTTTTCGGATTCCTCTATTTCATTCAGAATACGTTTTTCAAGAAGCTTCAGCTGCCGAAGCTTTCCGTCACCTGACACAGGGTCAGGCCCGGATTCTGAATCACGGATCGCTTTGATCTCATCAAGTAACCGTATGTACACCGCCCTCTTACTATACTTAAGATATCTTACCAGAATTCTGCTCATTTTGTTTTCCTTTCTTCAAACGGAAGCGCTATGATTCTGAGGATCTTCTTTCTTTCTCTTCCCGATAGCATCCCATATCCCGTTCTCTTTAAGAACATCCAGGAGTTTATCAGGATCCATATTTTCAGATTCATCCAGACACCTTTCAACAACCTTAGCAAACTCAGGGTCTCCTTCAATACCCATGTTAATGAATATTTTCAGATCTTCATACATATCTTCAATATTATCAAGTTTTCTCTCAAGTTCTTTGTTCATTCCGTCTCTCCTTTCGATTTGCTACGTGTTTTCAGTATGTTTTCATATTCTGTCCGGAACTCATACAGGGTACAGGCCCGGAAGCCTTTGGAAGACAGGACCGCCATGCCTGTTATGGACATGAAGCTGAAGCTGTCTTTATCGACGCATATAGTCTTCGGCCAGGTTTTTGCGAACCGCTCTGTGATCTTCAGCGGGTTCTTATAACCCTGTGCTTCCAGATATTTTATGATCTCGGAAAGCTCCTCCTCAGACCGGTATCCGATCTTGATCTGATCTCCGGTATGTACCGTTTTGTTCCTCCTTTCTTCAAACGGCAGCGCTGTGATTCCAAGGATCACTTCCGAAATATCCTTTTGTGTCTGCTCGAACCGCGCGTTTTTCTCTCCGGTCTCTTCATCCATGTAAAGGGAACGGTTCACTTCTATCATGACAGACAGAAGCTTAAGATCCCTGTGATAGTGTTTCACCGGTACCAGCGTTCCGCTGAACGGATCATCAATATTCACAGAGTATCCCCTGCTTTGGAACGCGCGACTCAGATACGACAAAAGCCATCCCTCCGTGTGGAAGCCCATGTCAATACCGATGCAGATGTCCGGCCGCGGCAGACCTTTTTCTTTTCTGTTTTCGATCTCATAGGGGAGTCTGACGGATGAAAAGGAGTGACAGTCGATCAGGATCGCTCTGCCGTTCTTTTCAAGGAGCCTGTCTGAAAGCTCTGTCAGTTTCCGGTGATGTGCATCATACAGAGAAAGCATCTTTTCACGATGCTGTTCTGTGACAGTCTTTAATATTTTCAGATCTGATGTTGATGTGTAGCATACA
>JAZUFC010000029.1:0-5913 GCA_045640465.1 Lachnospiraceae bacterium
ATCTCCAGCACGCTTTCCGGAAGACCGCCCGCAAGCCCCTTCTGTCCTTCGGCCGTTTCATAGTATCTCGGAGTCACGCGAAGACCTGCGGGGCCGTCCGACATGACTGCTGATGCCATGCCTCTGTCATAAAAACGGTCCGTTGTTTCACCTGCTGCGCCAGCCACATGCGAACTGGCGTCTCCGATCACGGACATGATGCCGGCGCCCTTCTTAAAGTGGCCGATCTGTACAAACGCAAGTTCTTCATCCGTCATGGCATCCACGACCGGATCGATCTCGTATGACGCATCATAACCGGTCTTCTGCGTGCGGATCGACGCAGGATCAATTTCAAGATGTCTGATCCCGGTAAGATCCTCCGGCTTTCTTTCCGCATTCGGTCTCCAGTCCTTAAAGCCGGGATCACCCAGGAGGTTCTTTACCTGACGTACTTCGGCATCACCGGAAAGCGTGATCACCGCTCCGGCTTTTGTATTTCTGCTGCTGTTTCCGATACGGACGATATAATCTCCCTTTTCCAGCACGTATGCCGCACGTTCCGGATCATAGGATGAAAGAAGCGAAATATCGCAGGCGATCGTCAGTTCCTCTTTATCTCCCGGACGAAGCTCACCGGTCTTTCCGAAACCGGCCAGAATCTGATACGGTTTGCCGAGCTTTCCTTCCGGCGCGGAAACATAGACCTGAACCACTTCTCTGCCGGAATATTTTCCGGTATTTTCTACCGCTGCACGTACGAGTATCTCTTCTCCGTTAGTTGAAACTTCCGTACTCCGGATCTCAAAATCCGTATAGGAAAGGCCGTATCCGAAGGGGAAGAGGACCGGTTTTGAAAGAGTATCGAAATAACGGTATCCGACGTAGATCCCCTCCCGATAGTATGTCTCATAACGGTCGCCGAAGTCTCCGACAGACGGATAATCCACCCATTCTGTCCAGGTCGTTGTCAGTTTTCCGGACGGATACGCTTCTCCGAGAAGGATCATCGGAAGCACTTCTCCGGTCTCTGTTCCGAGCTGTGAAAGAAGCAGGATGTTTTTTACGGACAATACCGGCGAAAGATCCACCGGTCCGCCGACGTTCAGCACCAGCATGAAGCGGTCATACATCTGATCAAGTGCCAGAATATCCCTGATCTCCGTGTCTGTCAGAAGCACATCGCCCTTTACTGCTTTACGGTCGCTTCCCTCACCGCAGATCCTTGAGATCACATAGATCGCAGCCTCTGCTTCACCGGAAAGAGGAAGCTCATATTCCGGTTCCGGCATCACGGCACCCATCATACCCATGAGACCGGCTTCTTTTTTCAGTTTCTTCCGGAAGCTCTTTTTAGCCGCGGGAAGGATCTCCGCAAAGTAGCGGTCGCTCCATTCTTTTCCGGTAAGTTCAAAGCCCGCATTTTCCAGACATTCCTCTATGGAACGGAAAAATCTGGAGTTGACTTCACCTGAGCCGGTTCCGCCCTTCAGTGTTTTCCGTACGCCGGGGCCGTATGCCGCCAGCCGGCAGGGACCTTCGAGCGGAAACTTTCCGTCCCTTTTCAAAAAGAGGGTGCATCCGGCCGATTCCTTTTTCAGAAACGAAAGATGCTCGATCTCATATTCCTGCAGCTCTGTCATTTCCATCGCTTTCCTCCTTATTGCAATCATAAACTGCTTCTTCTGCAAAAGCCTGAAGAGAGATCTCTTCAGGCTTTTATTCTTGTCATCCGTTTCTTCCCGAAACGGAAAGGTATTATAATTCCTGCTTTTCGGGTTTTGTCATTACACCCATAAAGAAGGGCACACGTGTCTTCATATCGATCACGGCATACACAAAGGGTCTGTTCAGATAGACCTTTGGAAGTTCAACAGGCGCCATAGCCATCGCCTTCATCATCACCGCGGTAATGGCTCCGGCTCTCGTGCCGGCTTCGTTCACCTCGATAAATGTTTTATGGATGACGTCGCCGATCGCAAGCTTTTCGCCGGATATTGCGGAAAAATCAGCCTGAGAAGTAAATGCATTCTGAATTCCGAGAGACTTCAGCGTCTCATTCAGAAGGCGTGAATCCGAAAACGTAAACTTCGGGATCATGGTCTCGCATCTGCCGTTTGCGGAAGAAAGGGCTGCGATCAGCTCCCCGGGATTCAGATCCTTCACAAAGTCCGAAATTCCGGTGCCTTCTGACGGGAGTACTGCCAGGAAACCGTAATCCATTCCCTGATAAGGTTTGATAAAGCCCGAAAATGCGCCGTTTCCGAAGTAGAAGCTTTCTTTGCCGAACATCGCATCCACTCTGGATACATTGCCTTCAGCGTCGGTAAAATCGTCTTCCCGGATCTGTGCCTCTTCGTAAGGAGCCGCCCATTTTCCGTCAAACGCCAGCGCATTCACAAGCACCATCATCTGCTCGGGATTCAGCTTGTCCACAGCAGAATCGATCATATTGTCCGTGGCATTTCTGACCCACTGATTGATCTTCTGAACAGCCGCATCATCAAATTCCAGCTGACATGCTTCGGCAGCAAAAAGCTCTTTCGTCCTGTTCAGGAAATCCTCGCGGACAGTAAAACCGTTCCGGAACCAGACCGAATCCGCGAAGGAAAATTTCGATGCTTCAGATGAGGGCAGCGCTTTGACATAAGCAGAAAGGATCTCCGCAAACTCCTCAAAAGACTCGTCACCCGCAAGCGTTTTGATCAGTTCCTTCTTTGTATCTCCGGAAGCACCCTCTTCCACCATGGAAAGTGCCAGCGCAACGGACAGAGGAGAAAGAAGCATATTGTTCTTTCCGTCAAAGGAGGCTTTGAAAAGGTCAAACGCAAAGCGCAGAGAACCGAGCTGAAGTCTGAGAAGCTTCTCAGGTGCGATCACTGCAGCATTTTCCGAGGCTTCTGCCTCTTTTGCTGCTTTTTCGGCGGCTTCCGCTTCCTGTGCTTTTTTCTGTGCTTCTCTTTCAGCGATCTCTTCACGGACCTGATCGATCTTTTTTCTTGCTTCCTTCTGAAGCGCTTCCGCACTTTCCGAAGCCTGTTTTCCGGGCTGCGAAGACAGCTTTTCTGTCTTTTCCTCCTTCAGAACGGCTTCCTCAACTGCCTTTTTAGCGATCTTTTTTCTTCTGAAAAAATCTCTTAAATTTCCGAATGCCATATTCATTCTCTCCTTATTATCATAATATGACCTGACCGCACCCTAAGGACCTCTGCCGCAGGTCTTCCGTTATTACCGGACAGTCAACGGCAGTACCGATCATCAGACGGTCCCGTCTGTTTCTGTTATTCTGCCGCCCTGTTCAGTTCCGGAACAAAAGCCGGCATCATGGAAAGCTTGAACAGATTTCTTTTATGCAGCGTATCGATCCGTTCTTTTTTCACAGGATCCGTGATCTCTCCTGTCCTGATATACCGGTCCAGTTCCTCATAGGTAAAGCCCAGATTCTCTTCATCCGTCTTTCCTGTCAGACCGTCCGCAGGCGCTTTTTCGATCAGCTCTTCCGGAAGTCCCAGTGCTCTTCCGATCGCCTTGACCTCCTGAACCGTAAAACCGGAACACGGACTGAAATCTCCTGCCGCATCACCGTAGCGGGACGAATAGCCGACCCAGTCTTCGGAAAGATTGCAGGTATTCGCAACACGCCCGTTATGGCTCTGGGAGACCGCATACAGGACCGTCATACGAAGTCTCGGAGGCACGTTGGTCCTTGTCTGTGCGGAAACGTCAAACGGAAGTTCGCGGTACAGTGCTTCCGTCATCTCTTTGATGTTCACGGTATAGTGACGGATTTTCAGATGAGAGACCAGAAGTTCTGCCATATCGATATCCGACTGCACGCCGCAGGGCATCAGAACACCGATGACACGTTCTCTTCCGAGTGCTTCACACAGAAGTGCCGCAACAACAGAGCTGTCTTTTCCGCCGGAAATACCGACGACCGCATTGCAGTCTTTTCCGTTCTCTTCAAAAAAAGCACGGATCCAGGCCACACATTCATCTTTATACCGAACTGCATCAAACATATTCTGACCCTCGAATTCCGGAAAACTTATGCTTTCCCTTATTGCATTATAGCATCCAAAGTGCAGGAAATCTATCAGAATTTTGAAAAAGAAAGCAATATGCAGGGTCCGGCCCGTCCGGTAAAATATTCCGGTCGAGTTTCATCAAGGTACGCTCCACCGGTCTTTGACCCTCTTATACAACAAAGCGGAGATGTATGAACATTACATACATCTCCGCACCGGTTATTCTGTCAATATTCTTTTTCCGAATTATGAACCGACGATTTTACCGGAAAATTACCGGTTCAGTCTGTCAGGATCACTTTCTGACTGCCTTTGTTGCAACTTTCTGACGTCCCATTGCCGGGCCCGCAAGCTGTTCCTGGATCTCCACTTCGTCATCGCCGAAAATGAACAGGAATGTTCTGGAAGCATTATTCTCAGGCCACAGAAGTTCAAGCTTGAAGACATCACCGTCCCAGAGACCGTTTGCCCAGCACTCTGTAGCAAACTGCCACGGAGAAGCGAATTTATTGAAGCGTCTCTGACCGTTCATGGCAAATTCCAGAGAGCAGCTCTGTCTGTCCTTTGCAACCCATTTGATGGAACCTTCCATGGTATCAAAATTGATCTCGAACCATTCGGTCGGTGCTGCACCGGGGGTCATCATGCCGTTTGCATACAGATCAAAATTGCCCTGCGTCAGGACATATTTACCGGACGCCGTTACTTTTCTCTTGCTGTACGGAGCAAAATCGGGAGCGGCAATTGCCAGATGCTTCATTCTGCTCTTCAGCGCTTCCGCTGCTTCCTCGTTCTCGGGAAGAACATCATCCATCACTGCGGGCATCAGATACTTCCAGACATTATCCAGAGTCTTCTGAGGCTTTCTTGCGGATTCGTTGATGGAAACGATCATATCCTTATCCGGGATCACGATAGAGAACTGTCCGCCCGCACCGTCTGCACGGTATGCGCCCGGATACTGGCACATCCAGATCTGGAAACCGTAGCCGACATAGTTATCGTCTGCGCCGGGGTTGTTGATCGCTTCTGATGCGGAATCATTCTGATTCGTTGTCGCAAGCTTTACATAATCTTCAGCAAGGATACGCTCACCGTTCGGAGCGATACCGCCGTCTGCATACAGCTTCATCAGGCGAAGATTGTCTTCTGTGCAGGAAACGGTTCTCCATGCCCACATGTCTTTTCCGTCCGGAGCAATACCGTGATCGATGTTGCTTCCGTCAATGCCGATCTTTGTGAAGACTTTCTCGTTCAGATAGGTATAAACATCTTTTCCGGTCAGCTTCAGAATGATCTTTCCGAGGAAGGTGGAGCCTACGCTGTTGTAATAGTAGGTGGTACCGGGTTTGTCAACGATCTCATGGCCGATGAAATTCTTTACCCAGCCGCCTTCGCCTTCCATAGACGGGAAGCTCTTCATACCGGTACCCATGCAAAGCACGTTTCTGACAGTCAGATCGTCAATGTAGGGAGACGGATTTTCCGGTGTATATTCCGGGAAGATATCGATCAGACGGTCATCAAGCTTCAGAAGACCTTCCGTATATGCGACGCCGATCGCCGTGCCCATGTAGGACTTGGTCAGAGAATTGCACATGTGATGAAGACCGGGAGCAAAAGGTGCCCACCAGCCCTCTGTGCAGATCTTGCCGTGACGCATGATCATCAGACCGTGCATATCCGTGTATCCGGTCTCCAGCGAATCCACAAAACGTGAAATGCCTTCCGATGAAATACCGACTGATTCCGGGGTAACTCTTTCAAATTCTGTACGTTTCATTTTTCTCTCCGTTCTTCAGAATATTTTACTGATAAACCGCAGGATCTTAAGATCCTGCTCATACATAATAACTATACCGCATAAGGTACTCCGCCTCCTATCAAAAATGTAACAGGATTTCCT
>JAZUFC010000030.1:0-4283 GCA_045640465.1 Lachnospiraceae bacterium
CGATCCGACTTTGAACTTCAAGACCGTACAGAGTACAGAGCTTTCGAAAAACGTTCCTGATTTATTGATTCCTGATCTTTCTGTTCCTGTTTCATCTGATTCTGTTTTTATTTTTCCCGGTTTCTGTGATGTACATGTACATTTCAGGGAACCGGGTTTTTTTTATAAAGAATCGGTCCGGACAGGCACGATGTCCGCTGCAAGAGGCGGTTATACGGATGTATGCGCAATGCCGAATCTGGATCCCGTACCGGATTCATACGAACATCTGTCAAAAGAGCTTTCGATCATCCGGCAGGACGCACTCGTTCATGTGCATCCGTACGGTGCACTCACGGTCGGCGAACAGGGAGAGATCCTTTCAAAAATGGAAGAGATGGCGCCGCATGCAGTCGCTTTTTCCGATGACGGAAAGGGCGTTCAGGATCCTGAGATGATGAAGAAAGCGATGCTTCTTTCAAAAAAGCTCGGAAAGGTCATCGCGGCACACTGTGAAGACAATTCGCTTCTTCACGGCGGATATATTCATGACGGCGAATATGCGCGCCTTCACGGGCACAGGGGCATCGTTTCCGAGTCTGAATGGGGACCTGTCAAACGGGATCTTGCGCTTCTTCGGGAGACCGGTGCATCCTATCATGTGTGCCACATTTCCTGCAAGGAGACGGTGGAGCTGATCCGTCAGGCGAAGAAGGAAGGTCTTGATGTGACCTGCGAGACCGGTCCTCACTACCTGCTTCTGACAGACAGGGATCTTCAGGAGGACGGACGCTTCAAAATGAATCCGCCCTTACGGTCGGAGGAAGACAGAGCTGCGCTCATTGAAGGCATTCAGGACGGAACGATCGATATGATCGCAACGGATCATGCGCCGCACAGTGCACAGGAAAAGAGCAGGGGACTTGAAAAGAGCTCTTTCGGCATCGTCGGACTGGAGACCGCCTTCCCGCTTCTTTATACTTATCTGGTAAAAAAGAATGTGATCACGCTGGAAAAGCTGATCGAACTCATGGCAGTAAAACCGAGACTGCGCTTCGGAATTCCTTTTTCTGAATCCGACGTGACGGTCTGGGATCTTGATAAACAGACACGGATCGACCCGAAGGACTTCCTGTCAAAGGGAAAGGCAACTCCCTTTGAAAACACAGAAGTTTACGGACAGTGTCTGACGACCTTAGTAAACGGAAAGACCGTATTCAGGGAGGAATGATCATGGCAAAAAGAACAGACATCAAAAAGGTACTCATCATCGGTTCGGGCCCTATCGTGATCGGTCAGGCGGCCGAATTCGACTATGCGGGCACGCAGGCCTGTCTGGCCCTCAAGGAGGAAGGATACGAAGTGATCCTCTGCAACTCCAATCCTGCGACCATCATGACGGATACGCAGATCGCGGACAAGGTCTACATGGAGCCTCTGACACTTGAATATATCGCAAAGATCCTGCGTTACGAAAGACCGGACGCGATCGTTCCCGGAATCGGCGGACAGACCGGACTGAATCTGGCGATGCAGCTGGAAAAGAAGGGTGTATTAAAGGAGTGCAACGTGGAACTTCTCGGCACTTCTTCGGAATCCATCGAGCGCGCGGAGGACCGTGAGCTTTTCAAGGAGATGTGCGAATCCATCGGAGAGCCTGTTATCCCCTCCGAGATCACCTACAGCATTGAAGAAGCCAAAAAGGCGGCGGAGGACATCGGTTATCCGGTCGTTCTGCGTCCTGCATTCACGCTCGGCGGAACCGGCGGCGGTTTTGCGGAAAACGAAGAAGAGCTTTATGAGATCGGCCTCAACGCGTTCAAGTTAAGCCCGGTGCATCAGGTGCTGGTGGAAAAGTCCGTAAAGGGTTATAAGGAGATCGAATTTGAGGTCATGCGTGACTCGAACGATCATGCCATTACGATCTGCGGCATGGAGAACGTGGATCCTGTCGGCGTGCACACAGGCGACTCGATCGTTGTGGCACCCATCCTTTCCTTAAACGATCATGACCTGAAGATGCTGAACGACAGCGCCATCAAGATCATCCGCGAGCTGAAGATCGCGGGCGGCTGCAACGTCCAGTTTGCATTGAATCCCGAATCCAGCGAATACTTCCTGATCGAGGTCAACCCGAGAGTTTCCCGTTCATCCGCGCTGGCATCCAAGGCATCCGGCTATCCGATCGCGCGCGTAACGGCAAAGATCGCTGTCGGCATGGCACTGGAGGATATTCCGGTCGCAGGCGGCACGGCAGCCATCGAACCGAGCCTTGATTATATCGTAGCCAAGTTCCCGCGTTTCCCGTTCGACAAATTCTCGGATGCAGCCAACACACTGGGCACCCAGATGAAGGCGACCGGCGAAGTCATGGGCATCGGTTCCACACTGGAAGAGTGCATGCTGAAGTCTGTCCGCTCTCTGGAGACAGGCGTCAACCATTTCTATATGAGCAAATTCGACAGCTACACGGATGACGAGCTGAAGGCTTACGTCAAAGTCTTCCGTCACGATAACGTGTTTGCTGTATTTGAACTGCTGCGCCGGAATACCTCTCTTGAAGAACTTCATGAGCTGACGATGATCACACCTCTTTTCTTAGAGTCCTTCAAAAAGATCGTCGACATGGAGAATCAACTGAAGTCAGGCGTCAATGATCTGAATGCTTTGAAGGAAGCTAAGAAGACCGGCTTCTCGGATGCCTATATCGCAAAGCTCTGGCGTCTGTCCGAGATCGAGATCTACGAAAAGAGAAAGAAGAACGGCATCGTGCCTGTCTTCCGCATGGTAGACACGCTCCATACCGGCAAATACATCGCTTACCTGTATTCCTCCTATACGGGAGAGAACCAGTCCAGACTGACGGAAAAGAAGAAGATCGCCGTACTCGGCGCAGGCCCGATCCGTATCGGTCAGGGCGTGGAATTCGACTATTCCACCGTACATGCGGTTCAGACGATCGGCAGAAACGGTTACGAATCCATCATCATCAACAACAACCCGGAAACGGTCTCGACCGACTATACGACGGCAGACAAGCTCTATTTTGAGCCGCTGACGCCGGAAGACGTGATGGCGATCCTGGACTTTGAAAAGCCGGAGGGCGTTGTCGCATCCCTGGGCGGACAGACCGCCATCAATCTGGCAGAGCCGCTGATGGAACGCGGCGTGAAGATCATCGGAACGGACTGCGACGCGATCGAAAAGGCGGAGAACAGAGATGCGTTCGAAAAGATCCTTCTGTCTCTCAATATTCCGCAGCCGAAGGGCCAGGCCGTCACAAGGATCGAAGACGGCGTGAAGGCAGCGGCAGAGATCGGTTATCCGGTGCTGGTACGTCCTTCCTTCGTACTCGGCGGAAGAGCCATGCAGATCGTCGGCAACGAGGAACAGCTCCGCCATTATCTGAAGACCGCCGTGGAGATCGATGCGGATAAGCCGGTACTGGTTGACAAATACATTCTCGGCAAAGAAGTCGAGGTCGATGCGGTCTGTGACGGCCGTGACGTCTTCGTACCGGGCATCATGGAACTGGTCGAAAGAACCGGTATCCATTCCGGCGACTCGATCTCCGTCTATCCGACCTTCTCGATCTCTGACCGCGTGAAGGGCACGATCCTGCAGTACACGAAGAAGCTGGGCCTCGGCATCGGTATCATCGGTCTTTACAATATCCAGTTTATCGTAGACAAGGACGACAACGTTTTCATCATCGAGGTGAATCCGCGCTCCTCCAGAACGGTTCCCTTCCTTTCCAAGGCAACGGGCTATCCGCTTCCGGATATCGCGACCGAAGTCATTTTAGGAAAATCACTGAAGGAACTCGGCATCTTCAACCTCTATCCTGAGGAAAAGAAGCGTTACTATGTCAAGGTTCCGGTATTCTCCTTCAACAAGATCAAGGGTCTCGACGCATATCTGTCACCGGAAATGAAGTCCACCGGCGAAGCCATCGGCTACGATGACAAGCTGAACCGTGCACTTTACAAGGCACTGCAGGCAGGCGGCACAAGAGTGCAGAATTACGGCACCGTATTTGCAACGATTGCAGGCGACGACAAGGAGGAGGCGCTTCCTCTGATCCGCCGTTTCTATAACCTCGGCTTCAATATTCAGGCAACCGAAGGCACCGCGGAGTTCTTCAAGAATCACGGCATCCGCACGCATGTCCTGAAGAAGATCTCGGAAGGTCCCGAAGAGATCCCCGATGCGACCCGTCAGGGACATCTGGCTTATACCATCAATACCCGTGAGACCAGTTCCTCTTCACAGCCGTCCGACGGCATCAAGATCCGTCAGCTGGC
>JAZUFC010000031.1:0-7105 GCA_045640465.1 Lachnospiraceae bacterium
TGCTGCTGACCGCCGGACAGGGTTGCGACGCTTCTCTTTTCGAAGCCTTCCAGGTCCACAAGCTCCAGGACTTTTTTGACCTTTTTCTTGATCACGTCCTTGTCCATCTTCTTCTGCTTCAGGCCGAATGCGATGTTTTCGTATATGTTCATGTGCGGGAACAGTGCATAACGCTGGAACACGGTATTGATAGGCCGCATATTGGGGGCCAGCGTGGAAATATCCTTCCCGTCCAGAAGGATCTCGCCGGATGTAGGAAGATCAAAACCGGCGATCATGCGCAAAGTCGTGGTTTTACCGCAGCCGGAGGGCCCTAAAAAGGTAACGAACTCTCCCCGCTTCACTTCCAGATTGAAATCGGAAACCGCAGTAAAACCGTCTTCATAGGTCTTGGTGATGTGCTTTAACTCAATAATGTTTTCCGTGTCCGCCATTTTCCCCGTCACACCGGAGCACCTGCTTCAGGAGCTCCTTTTTCCTTTCTTTCTTAATGCTTGTTAAAAGCTCGGCGGCGTGCTGACCCAGATCAGTTTTGCCGGCCGGCTTCCAGGATTCTCGATCCAGTGCGGCCGGTCCGCTTCGTAGTAGAAGCTCTCTCCGGCCTTGACCTCTGCCTTCTTGTCTCCGTAGTGGAGAACCAGTCTTCCGCTCATCAGATAGCCGAATTCCTCGCCGTTATGCGGCGCATCCGTATCCAGCATGCTGTGAGGCATTACCGTGACCAGCAGGGGTTCCATCTGATTGCTCTGGGCGGAAGGTACCACCCAGACGCAGGTCGAACCGTCTTCCTGTGTCTTGGTAAAATAGTCCTTCTCCCGGAACACGATCTGTTCCTGTCCGGTCTCTTTGAAAAACTCGCCCGGCGTAGTGCCGAGGCACTCGATCAGATCAAACAGCGAGACCACCGAAGGAGAGACCTGCCCGCGCTCCAGCTGGGAAATGAATCCTTTCGTCAGCTCTGCCCGATCCGCAAGCTCCTGCTGCGTCAGTCCGTACTGTTTCCTGAGATCCCTGATCTTCTTTCCGATCAGGGCGTTTACTGATTCCATATCCATAAAAGATATTCCTCTTTTCCATATTTGCAGAGAACCGTCGATGTCTGACGGATCCTTGCAGATCCGCAGTTTTCTGACCGGATTCCGGCCGGACGCTCTCTTAGACCCCGTGTGCAAAGCTTCTGATGATAAACTCAGAATCTACTGATACTAAACTTTGCGACAGAATTAAATTATAATGATGATAAACAAAAAGTCAAGTATTGAAACACTTCGGACTATGGAAAATTATCGGACCGCAGGACTGCCTTTTCCTGTGAAAATGCACAATACCTGCATGCGCCCCGAATATATTCACATCCTGTTTACAATTTATTATCGGAATAGAAATATATTCTCCGTTTTTTGTTTACTTTTTCGCTTTATTATGGCAGAGTAAGAAACTTCTTACACTTCTCATAATTGTCGGGCTTCCTCCCGACCCCCTTTTAATGATACAAATAACAGAAGAGCATCCCTCAGCGGGATGCTCTTTTGTTTGTACAGTCAGAGGGAGCCGCAGATGACCGATACATGTCAGTGCCTGCGGCTCCCTCTTTTCTGTATGTCCTTAAATAAGGGCTGAAAGATAATGCTTTTACACGTCCCGTCCGGAAACGAAGGCCATGAGATCCTCCTCGCTCAGGATCGGGATCTGAAGCTCCCTTGCCTTTTTATTCTTGGCCGAATTGGAGGTGACGTCGTTATTCAGAAGATAATCGGTCTTCGCGCTGACGGAGCCGGAGACTCTGCCGCCCCGGGCTTCGATAAAGGCTTTGACCGCGTCGCGGTTCTCAAACAGGTGCACTGCGCCGGTGATCACGAAGGTCAGGCCATTAAGCGTCTTCTCTCCGGTGCTTTCTTCTTTGACAAGAACGATCTCCGTCAGAAGATCATCTATCATCGCTTTCTTCTTTTCATTCCGGAAAAAGGCTGCGATATCGCGGGCAGTCACCTCGCCGATCCCTTCGATCCCGGTAAGCTCTTCGACGGATGCATTCCGGAGAGCGTCCGGATCATCCTGAAAGAAGGAGGCCAGAAGCTTTCCTCCCGCCACGCCGATCCCGGGGATCCCGAGGCCGTACAGCAGTCTGGCAAGTGTTGTCTGTCTGGAGGCTTCGATGCTTGCGATCATATTGGAGAATGACTTTTCTCCGAAGCCTTCCATCTCCTCGATCTCGGCCTGATACCGGGTCAGACGGAACAGATCCGCATAAGAGGCTATAAAGCCCCGGTCGATCAGCTTCTCCATGGTCATCCCGGACAGACCGTCCATTTTCAGGGCATTCCGGCTTGCAAAAAGTTCAAAAGCCTTGATCTGCTTTGCGGCGCAGTCTTCGTTTGTGCAGTACAGGGTGCGAACGCCTGCTTCATCGCGGATCATGGTCTGTGCACCGCATACCGGGCACCTGTCCGGAATCGTCAGGCTGCCGCTCTTTGTCAGGTTTTCGGAGATCTGCGGAATGATCATATTGGCTTTATAGACCCGCACCGTATCTCCGATCCCGAGCTTTAGCTCCTCCACGATGGAAACGTTGTGGACAGATGCACGCGAGACCGTGGTCCCTTCCAGTTCCACCGGATCAAAGACCGCCACCGGATTGATGAGTCCGGTTCTGGAGGCACTCCATTCCACCTCACGGATCACCGTCTCCGCCATCTCATCCTGCCATTTGAAGGCGATCGCATTTCTGGGGAATTTGGCAGTTCTTCCGAGAGAACGTCCGTACTCCAGATCATCCATGACAAGCACAAGACCGTCGGACGGAACATCATAGTCCCGGATGCGTTCTGCGTAGGATTCGACAGCTTCCTGCATCGTCTCTTTTGTTACCGCAAGCCGTTCAACCGTATCGAACCCCTGCGCGTCCAGAAAATCCAGCTGTTTTTCAAAGGAATTCTGAAAATCCGCGTCCGGTGCCTCGATCAGTGAAAAAGCGATCAGACGGACGCTCCGTTTTGCCGTTACGGAAGGATCCAGCTGCCGTACGGAGCCTGCGGAAAGATTACGCGGATTCTTGTATTTCGTATCTTCCTGAAGTTCCCGATTCATCCGCTCGAAATCCGAATACCGGATGACTGCCTCGCCGCGAAGCACAAGATGCCCCTGATAGGGGATCTGAAGCGGCAGGTTCACGAAGGTCTTCGCATTCCCGGTCACGACCTCGCCGATCTCCCCGTTTCCGCGCGTGACGGCCTTCAGAAGCTTTCCGCCCTCATACGTGAGGACTACTGTCAGTCCGTCCAGCTTCCATGAAAGAATGCCCTTCTGCGTTCCCAGAAAATCTGCCAGAACGCCGACTTCCTTGGTCTTATCCAGAGACAGTGCCGCCTGCTCGTGACGTTCCCGCGGCAGAGCGGAAAGCACTTCATAGCCGACCTTCTGCGTCGGACTGCCGGAAAGGACCGTACCGGTCTCTTTTTCCAGAGCAAGCAGTTCGTCATAGAGCCTGTCGTAGCGCTCGTTCGTCATGATCTCCCGGCTTTCCTGATAGTAGGCTCGGGAGGCTTCCGACAGAAGCGCCGTTAATTCCTTCATGCGTTCCAGACTGTCCATGGAACTCCTTTCATGATCTTGTGTACCGCTGATCTCCGGACTTTCTGTAAGTCTTGCCGGAAGCATCTGCTTTCCGGCTTCTTTCTGTATTCTTCGGGCGGCTGTTCCGGTCAGCATTCTCCGCTTTCCGGTTTCCTTCCGTATTCTTCGGACGGCTGTTCCGGTCAGCATTCTCCGCTTTCCGGTTTCCTTCGCTCATTTTCCGCGAACTTCCGGTATTCTGCTTCCGTTCCTTCTCTTCCGCTGCCTTCCTGAGATTTTTGCGGTATGCACCCTTTTCCAGATCGGTCATCAGGATCTTCAGTTCTTCTCCCTTCAGGATGCGGTATTCGCCCTCTTTCAGGTCTTCCAGTCCCACATTCATGATCCGGATGCGCTTCAGTGACAGAACCTCGTAGCCGCAGGTCTCGCACATTCTGCGGATCTGCCGGTTCAGGCCCTGCGTCAGCGTGATGCGGAAGGTCTTGCCGTTCTTTTTGACCACCTTGCACTTCGACGCGTACTTTTCGATCTCATAAAGGAACATGCCCCGTTCCATCCGCTTCAGGAATTCATCCGTGATCTCGCGGTTGACGGTGACTTCGTACTCTTTTTCATGGCGGCCTGCGGCATCGGTGATCTCTCTTGCAAACGCGCCGTCATTCGTCATGAAGATCAGGCCGGTGGATTCCTTGTCGAGTCTTCCGACCGGATACAGGCGACTCTCATAATTCACCAGATCCACGATGTTCTTTTCGCCCTGAAATGTTCTTGTGGTGCAGGTCACGCCTGCAGGCTTGTTGACCGCAAGAACGACCTTTTTCGGTGCGTTTCCGGCGATCACTTCCTCACCGCGGACAGTGATCTCATCCTTTCCGGTGACCTTCTGTCCGGCCGCTGCGGGCTCTCCGTTCACCAGAACGGCCCCCTCTTCGATCAGGCGGTCTGCTTCGCGGCGGGAACAGATCCCTTTGTCGCTCAGATATTTATTGATGCGGATCCCTTCCGCTGCCGGTGTCCGGCTGTTTTGATTCTTTCTGTCAGTCTGATCCATTTCTGTCTCCGTTTTTCCATTACCGCGCGTATGAAGGAACCGGGACCTGTATCAGGCCCCGCTGCAGGATCGGTCTGTTCGATCTGCTTTGCAGCCCTTTCAGGCTCATTCTTTCCGGAACATGCTGTCGGTTACAATGAGCATGGCATCGCCAAACGAGAAAAATCTGTAGCGTTCATCGATTGCCTGCTGATATGCGTTCAGAATATGCTCCCTGCCCGCAAGTGCCGACACCAGCATAACAAGCGTAGACTGCGGAAGATGGAAGTTCGTGATCAGGCAGTCCAGCGTCTTGAAACGGTAGCCGGGATAGATGAAGATCTCCGTCCAGCCGCTGCAGGCGCGGAGATGTCCGCTCTCATCCGCTGCGGATTCGACGGTCCTGCAGGAGGTCGTGCCGACGCAGATCACGCGGTGACCGCTGTCCTTTGCACGGTTGATCTTCTCCGCAGCCTCCTCATCGATAATATAGAACTCGGAATGCATGTGATGCTCTTCGATGGTATCCACCTTGACCGGCCGGAAAGTCCCGAGGCCGACGTGAAGCGTGACTTCGGCGATATCAATGCCCTTCTCGCGGATCTTTCCGAGCAGCTCCTCCGTAAAATGAAGTCCTGCCGTCGGTGCCGCCGCAGAGCCTTCGTGCTTTGCATAGACAGTCTGATAACGGTTCTTGTCCTTCAGTTCATGGGTGATATAAGGCGGCAGGGGCATCTGTCCGAGCCTGTCCAGGATCTCTTCGAAGATTCCTTCATAGGAGAACCGGATCAGACGGTTTCCCTCTTCCACAACGTCCACGACCGTGCCCTTCAGAAGGCCTTCGCCGAATTCAAGCTCTGTGCCGATTTTGCACTTTTTGCCGGGCTTTACCAGCGTTTCCCAGATATCGTTCTCTTTCCGCTTCAGAAGAAGCACTTCGATCTGTGCACCGGTTTCCTTCCGGATCCCGTACAGTCTTGCCGGAATGACCTTGGTATTGTTGATCACCAGGCAGTCGCCCGGCTGCAGATATTCGATGACATCATGGAAGATCCGGTGTTCTGTTTCACCCGTCTCCCTGTTCAGGACCATCAGCCGGCTTTCGTCTCTGTGCTCGATCGGATCCTGTGCGATCAGCTCCTGCGGCAGTTCATAATCAAAATCTTTCACATCCATAGTTTCTATATTCAGCAGCTGACACTGCTCCTCCTGCGTCATTTCCCTTTTCCAGAAAAGGCCGGGGAAATTCCCCGGCCGCCGGTATTCACTTGTTGTATGCTCCGTCCCTCAGGAATCCTTGAAGGCTGAGGATCATTCCGCGCTGTCCTTCAGACGGTCGATCATCTTTTTATAACCGCCGCTTCCGTAGTTTAAGCATCTGCTGACACGGCTGATCGTGGCTGTGGAAACACCGACCGTCTCGCAGATCGTCTGATAATTGTTTCCTTCATCCAGCAGAATGGCTGTATCCAGCCGCTGTGCCATATCCTCTACTTCCTTTACGGTACAGAGATCTTCAAAAAAATCATAGCACTCATCTACCGTCTTGAGCTGCAAAAAAGCCTGAAACAGGCGATCCACCGATGCCGAATGAACGTCTTTCATCAATTCACCTTCCTGTAACTTTTTACGGGCAGAATCCGTTCCGTCCTGATAAACTGTATCGCTTTAAAGCAATAAAGTCAAGTCTTTTCCCGAAAGAACCTGTCAGGCATTCGCACCTTTTGCTTTTTCCAGGTCTTCCTTATGCTGCTTCAGAACCTTGTTGATCCGGTCTGTGGGAGACAGAAGTGCCGAAAGCGTATTGTCATGGTTCAGACTGTCAATGATCAGCGCCACGTATTTGCTCATATCCACACAGCCGTAATACGGTCTGTCAAAGAGCTCGGGCTTCTGATAGATCAGATTGGTGGTCATGACCAGATCGATGATCTTCTCTTCGTAGAAGGCCTTGTCGAATTTCTCCATGCCGTTCGTAAACAGGCCGAAGGTTGCCGCGCAGAAGACACGGTTCGCATGACGCTTCTTAAGTTCCCTTGCCACTTCCAGCATGGAATCGCCGGAGGAGATCATATCGTCAACGATCAGGACATCCTTGCCCTCCAGATCGTTTCCGAGATATTCATGCGCAACGATGGGGTTCTTGCCGTCTTCATCGATGAAGGTGTAGTCACGGCGCTTGTAGAACATACCCATGTTCACGTTCATGTGGCTTGCAAAAGCAATGGCTCTGCCGGTACCGCCTTCATCCGGGCTGATGACCATCAGGTGATTCTCATCGATCACGATGTCCGGAACCGTATGGATCAGCTTTTTGATGAACTGATATGTGCAGGAAACGGATTCAAAACCGGAATCCGGAATGGCATTCTGTACGCGCGGATCATGCGCATCGAATGTGATGATATTGTCGACGCCTGCCGCCACAAGCTCCTGCAGTGCTTCCGCACAGTCCAGAGACTCTCTGCTGGTACGGCGGTGCTGACGGCTTTCATAGAGGAA
>JAZUFC010000032.1:0-6302 GCA_045640465.1 Lachnospiraceae bacterium
GGTACGACTCAGGGAAACGGCACGGATGTTACGATCGGCGTGACCAGCTACATCGAAGGTTTCCTGGAGCAGCTGATCGGTCATCATCCCGGTGAAACGATCGACGTGGAAGTCACCTTCCCCGATCCTTACCAGAACAACCCGGACCTTGCCGGAAAGGATGCGCTGTTCGTGACCACGATCAACAAGGTGCAGGTCGTTCCGGAACTGACGGAAGATGTCATCAAAGAGAATGCAGACAAGCTTACCGAGCTGACCGGTCAGGAGATCGCCGACATGCAGGCTCTTGAAGACTATATCAAGGATTACTATTACAACTATCATATTTACGAAAAAATCCAGGAAGTACGGAACGAACTGCTTGAATCCATGGACGATGATCTGCCGGAGATCGTTTACAATGCCTCCAGACAGAGCATGAACAATAATTACATGATGTATTACGGCTTCTCACTGGATGCGATGCTCAGCGCCTACAACCTGTCTGAGACCGATATCCGCGGAGACGTCATCTTCAACGGCAAGGCAATGCTTCTTGACCAGGCACTTGCGGAGCAGACCGGCTGGGAGGCTACGGACGAGGTCCTGACGGGCCTGACCGGCGAAGACGCGCTTGCGGAGATGATCGAAACGCTCGGCAGAGGTTATATCGCAAGATATCAGATGTCCTACGATATGCAGGAGCTGGAGATCGCAAGCATAACCATTGAATCGGAGGAATAATTTGGAGAACAACAAGAACCAGAACGGAAATCGGGGCGGAAACGGAAACAACAATAAATGGCCCATTATTCTGCTGGTAGTCTTTATTGCGGGACTTCTGATGTTCGCCGGATCATCCATGTTCGGCGGCATTATGAATCAGTTTTCACAGGAGATCACCTACGATCAGTTCCTTTCCTATGTGGAAAACCGGCAGGTGGAGGAGGCAACTCTTTCCGACAGCTCCCAGTGGACCATCCGCTTAAAGGGCGAAAAAAACAAGACCTATTACACGATCGCGCTCAATGATGCGGATATCATTCCGCTTCTGAAGGAGAGCGGCGCAAGCTTTTCCGGCGAGATCAGTTCCAGCTTTCTGCAGTATTTTCTGATCTATGTGCTGCCGATGTTTCTGACGATCGGCGTGTTCATCTTCTTTATGAGAAGAATGGGCTCTTCCGGCGGCGTGGGCGGCATCATGGGTGTCGGAAAGAGCAATGCGAAAAAGCATGCGCAGAAAGATACCGGTGTTACGTTTGCGGATGTGGCCGGTGAGGATGAAGCAAAGGAAAGTCTGACGGAGATCGTGGACTTCCTGCATTATCCGCAGCGGTATGCCAAGATCGGTGCGAAGCTTCCGAAGGGGGCTCTTCTGGTCGGCCCTCCGGGAACCGGAAAGACGCTTCTTGCAAAGGCAGTTGCAGGCGAGGCACATGTACCGTTCTTCTCGCTGTCCGGTTCGGACTTCGTGGAAATGTTCGTAGGCGTTGGCGCTTCCCGTGTGCGTGATCTGTTCAAACAGGCGCAGGCAGAGGCTCCGTGCATCATCTTTACCGATGAGATCGACGCGATCGGCAAGAGCCGTGATTCCGTCTTCAACGGAGGAAACGACGAGCGTGAGCAGACCCTGAACCAGCTCCTTGCGGAGATGGATGGCTTTGACTCCTCCAAGGGCGTCATGGTCATGGGTGCAACAAACCGTCCTGAGATCCTGGACAAGGCACTTTTAAGACCCGGCCGTTTCGACCGCCGGATCATTGTGGACAAGCCGGATCTGAAGGGACGTGAGGATATCCTGCGTGTTCATGCAAAGAATGTCAACATGGCAGACAATGCGGATCTTCACGAGATCGCGCTGGCAACTTCAGGCGCAGTCGGTTCCGACCTTGCCAACATGATCAATGAAGCAGCGATCAATGCCGTGAAGCACGGACGCATGGCGGTTACGCAGGCGGACCTGTTCGAGGCAGTCGAGGTCGTGCTGGTCGGCAAGGAAAAGAAGGACCGCATCATGTCCAAACAGGAGCGGAAGATCGTTTCCTATCATGAGGTCGGCCATGCGCTGATCGCAGCGCTTCAGAAGAATGCGGAACCGGTACAGAAGATCACGATCGTACCGAGGACCATGGGTGCGCTGGGTTATGTCATGCAGACTCCCGAAGAAGAGAAGTACCTGAATTCCAAACAGGAGCTTCTGGATATGATCGAGGTCGCACTCGGCGGTCGTGCAGCGGAGGAGATCGTATTCAGCGATGTCACCACCGGCGCGGCAAACGATATCGAAAAAGCGACCGGCTATGCGCGTGCCATGATCACGATGTACGGCATGTCGGACTACTTCGGTCTGATGCAGCTCGAATCTGTGGAAAGCCAGTATCTGGAAAGAAGACGTGTCCTGAACTGTGCGGATTCCACCGCTTCCGAGGTGGACCGCGAGGTAAGAGATCTGCTTGCGAGATCTTATCAGAGCGCGAAGGAAAGACTTCGCGAGAACCGTTATGCGCTGGATAAGATCGCAGCCTTCCTGATCGAAAAAGAAACCATAACCGGTGAAGAATTCATGGAGATCTTCCGCAAATGCAGGGAAGAGGTCATTGAACTTCCCGATACCCGGCAGGAAGAAACGGATCAGCCTGTACCGGAGGAGGATAAAGACGCCTCCGGCAGTCCGGAATAAGATCTATGGAAGATGCAAAGGTTTTTGACATAGAAGAGGAACTGAGAAAACTCCCGGCTAAGCCGGGAGTTTATCTCATGCATAACGAACTCGGAGAAGTCATCTATGTCGGAAAAGCCATCAAGCTCAAAAACCGTGTCCGTCAGTATTTTCAGTCCGCCAGAAACAAAACATCCAAGATCCTGAAGATGGTCAGCCAGATCTCCTGGTTTGAATATATCGTAACGGATTCCGAGCTGGAAGCACTGGTCCTGGAATGCAATCTGATCAAGGAGTACCGGCCCCGCTACAATACCATGCTGATGGATGACAAGGGGTATCCGTTTATCCGGGTGACCGTGGAGGAGGCATATCCCCGCGTCTTCATGTCGAGGACCATGAAAAAGGACAAAAGCCGCTATTTCGGCCCCTATACATCTGCGCTTGCCGTCAAGGATACGCTGGAGCTTCTGCACAGGCTGTTCATGATCCGGACCTGTACAAAGAACCTTCCGAAGGATGCGAAAAAGGACCGGCCATGCCTGAATTATCACATGGGACTCTGCATGGGGCCCTGTCAGTGGGGCGCAAAGGAGACAGATCCGGAGATCCTGAAGAAGCAGGAACTCTATCGTGAGAATACAGAGCAGGTGATCCGTTTTTTGAGCGGTGATTTCAAGGAGATCGTTTCCGATATCGAAAAGAAGATGCAGAAGGCTTCGGATGAAATGGATTTTGAAGAGGCCATCAGATACCGCGAACTTCTGAATTCCGTAAAGCACATCGCCCAGAAGCAGAAGATCACGGAAACGGGCAGCCAGGGCGACAGGGATGTCATTGCCGGTGCGATCGAGGAATTCGGGAAAGACCGGAAGCCGAAGGATGCCAAGCATGATGCCGTCGTGCAGGTCTTCTTTGTCCGTGAAGGAAAACTGATCGGGCGTGACCACTTTCATCTGGAATGTGAAGAGGGCACGACGATACCGGAGCTTCTGGAGGATTTTATCAAGCAGTATTATGCGGGCACGCCTTTCGTACCGCGTGAGATCTATCTGCAGGAGGAGATCCGCGATGAACAGATCATCAGTGACTGGCTTTCCGAAAAACGAGGCGGCCGCGTGACGTTCTTTGTTCCGAAGCGCGGACAGAAGGAAAAACTGGTGGATCTGGCCATGCGAAACGCATCCATGATCCTTGAACAGGATAAGGAAAAGATCCGCAGGGAGGAGCTTCGTACAAAAGGCGCTGTGCGCGAGATCGGCGAACTTACCGGGATCCCCGGGATCCGCCGCATGGAGGCTTTCGATATTTCGAATATTTCCGGCTTTGAATCGGTCGGTTCCATGGTGGTCTTCGAAAACGGAAAACCGAAAAAGAACGATTACCGTAAATTCCGGATCCGTACGGTCACAGGGCCCGATGATTACGCATCGATGGAGGAAGTGCTCGGCAGGCGTTTTTCACACGGCCTTTCGGAACAGGAGGAAGGTACGGACGGAAAATTCTCCGAGTTTCCGGATCTGATCCTGATGGACGGCGGAAAAGGACAGGTGCATGCGGCAGAGAAAGTCCTCCGGGAACTGGGCCTTTCGATACCGGTCTGCGGCATGGTGAAAGATGATCATCATAATACGCGCGGGCTCTATTATCAGGATGAAGAACTTCCGATCGATACACACTCGGAAGGCTTTCATCTGTTCACCCGGATACAGGATGAGGCACACCGTTTTGCGATCACGTATCACCGGGGGCTGCATACAAAGAACAGCATCCGTTCCGTTCTGGACGAGATCCCGGGTGTCGGTGAAAAGAGAAAGAAAGCACTGATGCGTGCATTTGACAGTGTGGATGCGATCCGCAGCGCGTCCGTGGAAGAGATCGCCGCGCTGGATTCCTTCAACCGGAAGGCGGCAGAGGAGGTCTATGATTATCTGCATCGCGCGGATAAAGAGGACGGCAGCGTCTGAAAACAGAGAAATCGCATGAAAAAGTCAGAAATTATCTGTGGAAAAAAAGAAAAAAATAGAGTACAATATTAAAAAGATCTGTATTCCGGTTTCGGATATATGAAAATGATACAGACTGAATCACAGATTTCAAAGAAACAGATCATATAATCAGGAGGAACCTATTATGAACATGAAAGACAACATCCCGGTAGTAAAACTGGGTATCATTGCTGTCAGCCGTGACTGCTTCCCGATCGGCCTCTCCATTGCAAGACGTCAGGCGATCAAAAAAGCTTATGCCGGTGATCTTTACGAATGTGAAGTGACTGTCGAGAACGAACTCGATATGCTGAAGGCTGTTGACGATGTGAAGAACGCAGGCTGCAACGCACTGGTCGTTTTCCTCGGCAACTTCGGTCCGGTAACTCCCGAGACCCTGATCGCAAAGAACTTTGACGGCCCCTGCATGTATGTGGCGGCAGCGGAAGGCGACGGCGACCTGATCAACGGCCGCGGCGACGCTTACTGCGGAATGCTGAACTGTTCTTACAATCTGGGTATGCGTCATCTGGATGCTTATATCCCCTCTTATCCGGTGGGAACAGCAGAAGATATCGCTTCCATGATCGCTGATTTCATCCCGATCGCACGCACTGTCATCGGCGTGAAGAATTTAAAGATCATCACCTTCGGACCTCGTCCGCAGGATTTCTTTGCCTGCAACGCACCCATCAAGGGTCTTTATGAGCTGGGCGTTGAAATTGAAGAGAACTCAGAGCTTGACCTTCTGGTATCCTACAAGGCACATGCAAATGATGCAAGAATTCAGGAAGTCTGCGATGATATGGCTGCAGAGCTCGGCCTTACCGGCAATCAGTATCCGGAACTTCTTCCCAGAATGGCTCAGTTCGAACTGACTCTTCTTGATTGGGCAGAAGCACACAAGGGCGCAAGAAAGTATGTTGCATTTGCAGACAAGTGCTGGCCGGCATTCCCGGAGCAGTTCGGTTTCGAGCCCTGCTATGTCAACTCCCGTCTGGCATCCCGCGGTATTCCGGTAGCCTGCGAAGTAGATATCTACGGCGCACTTTCCGAATACATCGGCGCATGCGTATCCGGTGATGCTGTCACTCTTCTTGACATCAACAACTCCGTACCCGCTTCCATGTGGGAAGAGAATATCAAGGGCAAGTTCGACTATACGCTGACCGACACCTTCATGGGCTTCCACTGCGGCAACACCCCCAGCTGCAAGATGTGCGCAGACCGCGCCGTCAAGTACCAGCTCATCCAGCACCGTCTGCTGGGGCCCGCCGGCAGCGAGCCCGATTTCACCCGCGGCACTCTGGAAGCAGACATTGCTCCCTCCGAGATCACCTTCTTCCGTCTGCAGTGCGACAGCGACGGCAACGTCAGAAGCTACATCGCTGAAGGCGAAGTCCTCCCCGTCAAGACCGGCAGCTTCGGCGGCATCGGCGTATTCGCCATCCCCGAGATGGGCCGCTTCTACCGTCACGTTCTCGTTCAGAAGCGTTATCCCCATCACGGCGCTGTTGCTTTCGGCCACTACGGCAAGGCAATGTTCGAGGTCTTCAAGTATCTGGGTGTCAAGGACATCGCTTACAACCAGCCCAAGAGCCTGCCCTATCCCACCGAGAATCCCTGGGCATAATCCCAGCGTCTTTCACAGCTTTGCTGTAAATC
Source organism: Lachnospiraceae bacterium (assembly GCA_045640465.1). Taxonomy (GTDB): domain Bacteria; phylum Bacillota; class Clostridia; order Lachnospirales; family Lachnospiraceae; genus UBA1267. The sequence goes on from JAZUFC010000032.1 coordinate 6,292, forward strand.
GGTAATTTCTG
>JAZUFC010000033.1:0-6111 GCA_045640465.1 Lachnospiraceae bacterium
GTCTGTTCTCTGTCTTGTTTCCGGAAGCAGACTTTCCTGCTGCTTTTTCCGCCTTTTTTGCCGCACTTTCTCTTTTTCTGCGTTCCTTACGCTTGTTCTTCAGATTTTCGCGCTTTTTCAGGATGATCTCCTCATCCTCCGGTGTACAGACCTTAATGGTCTTCACAGCGAACACGCCCAGATTGTCTTCTGTATTTTTAATGCGGATCCGGCACTTCATCAGGCCGTGCTCCTTGCATTCCGCCAGTGCAAAATAACTTCTGCTGCCGTCGGAGAACCAGGGAACCGTCTTGTTCATGCGCCTTCTGCAGTACATGCACGGAGTCTCGCGCACCTTTCGGTTCTGGATCAGATCCTCCTTCATGGGGAACTGACGGGACACAAACTTGGAGTAAGTCTCAAAACGGAATGTTGTCTCTTCGAAACGGTTCTTCGGAATTTTGTAGTAGTCCACAGAGAAATAGGAACCGTAGGTCCTGCAGTCGATCCGCTGGAAAACTCTTGCCGTATAGTAAGCATCATCGATTGCGCGGTGGAAGGGTCTGTCAACAGGGATCCCGTAATTCTCGATCGCTGCGTTCAGCTGTCTTCTCAGCTTTCCTTCATTCTCCTGAAGCGCATACAGTTTCTGCACGTCCAGATACTTGAAGGGATATTTCCACGGGATCTTTATGTCATAGTAGGACATGTTCCGCTCCAGCTGCGTGAGATCCGAAGGTCCCCAGATGCAGAACCGGTAATCCCGTCCGCAGAAACTCATAAATTCGCGGATCGCATCCTCAAAATAGATGCCTTCCCGGTCCAGATCATCGTCAGTCAGACCTGTGATCTCCCGCGTCCGGCGGACAAGGAAAGGATAGACCTGCGGTCTGATCAGCCTGGAAAACTCATCCGTGATCTCGCCCTTTTCATTCACTTTTACCGCACCGATCTCAATGATCTCAAAAGGAAGGTTTTCTTCCTCATCCACTTTATACGCAGCCTGGTTCCATTCCAGGTCCAAAACTATAAAATCCATACTCCCCTGCTTATCCACTCTATGCGTCGGCCGGCTTTGTGAACTGCCTGCCGGAATTCTGTCATTCGGTTCCAATATAACAGTATAGCACCGAACTTATCTTTTCGCAACGATAAGTCCGGTGCTGTCCCGTTTGTGATCTTCAATTATCTTTCAGAGGCAGACTGTCTGCCTCTGCTTTTTCTGTTTTTTTATGCCTCGGCGATCAGGCCCAGGATCTCATTGGTGCGCTGAACGAATTTCGTCATGGCTTCCGGTGCCAGCGGGCCCTGCTGGATCCTTGCAAGATCATAAAGCTCTTCGCAGACGGTTCCCGCATTTGTGCTCTCCTGATTGGAAAGGAGGAACTGCACCAGCTTGTGATTGATATTCAGGATCAGTGTCTGGTCGAGCTTAGCAAGATCGCCCATCTCCTCTTCCTTCATACCGTACTGCTTCATCATTGCCTGCATTCTTCTGGATTCCTCGGAAAGCATCAGCATGGAGGAGATATCCTTGTTCTTCAGCTTCTCCGCCTTGATCTTTACATTATCCTTCTTCAGGATCTTTCTGAACAATGCCGTCAGCGCTTCTTCGTCTGCCTTCAGTTCTTCCTCCAGTTTTTTGCTGGACTTTGCCTTCAGCGCGTCTTCCATCTCGGAATCGATCCGTTTGAAATGAATGCCTTCGTTCTTCATTTCAAGCTGCTGGATAAAAGGCATGTCGATCTCGTCGGGCAGGATGACCGCATCCATCTTTGCCTTTTTGAACATGTTGACATACTGGGACTGCTGGACCGGATCGGTGACATAATAAACTGTCTTGTCCTTCTTTTCCTCTTCTGCAGTCTCCTCGGGTGCAGCTTCTTTTCCGGTCTCTTCTCCGGAAGCATTCTCTGTCTTTTCCTCTTCCTCGTCTTCCGTATCCACCGGCTTGACGCTCAGCGCTTCGGGAAGGACCTCATATTTTCCGTCCAGATTCTTGAAGAGGATATAGTCCGTCATCTTCTTGCAGAATTTGTCGTCTCTCAGGCAGCCGTACTTGACGAAGGGGCTGATGGAATCCCAGTTCTTTTCATAGAACTCACGATCTACCTTGCAGAAGCCGGAAAGCTTGTCCGCGATCTTCTTGGAGATGTATTCCTGGATCTTGGTCACGAAGCCGTCGTTCTGAAGTGCGGAACGGCTGACATTCAGCGGCAGATCCGGGCAGTCGATGACACCCTTTAAGAGCATCATGTATTCCGGAATGACTTCCTTGATGTTATCCGCTACAAATACCTGACTGTTGTACAGCTTAATGACGCCTTCCAGTGAATCATAGCCGTAGTTCAGTCTGGGGAAGTACAGAATACCCTTTAAGTTGAAGGGATAATCCATGTTCAGATGGATCCAGAAGACCGGCTCCTTGTAGTCATGGAAGACCTTTCTGTAGAAATCCTTATACTCTTCCTCGGTGCACTCATTGGGATGCTTTGTCCACAGAGGCGCAATATCGTTGATCGGCTTCGGCTCGTCCTTCTTTTCCTCTTCGCCGTCTTTCTTCTCCGCTGCCTTCTTTGCTTCTGTATCTGCATTCTCCAGATACAGTTCTACCGGCATAAAGCTGCAGTATTTGTCCAGCACCTGACGTGCGCGGTATTCGTTGCAGAATTCGTATGAATCCTCGGAAAGGTGAAGCGTGATCGTGGTTCCGGCTTCCGCCTTCGTTCCGTCGGTCATTTCATAATCGATGCCGCCTTCGGACTCCCAGTGAACGGGAACGGCGCCCTTCTGATAGGAAAGGGTATCGATCTCCACAAGATCCGCTACCATAAATACGGAATAGAAGCCCAGACCGAAATGGCCGATGATCTGATCCTCACTGGCCTTGTCTTTATATTTGCTCATGAAGTCCGCTGCACCGGAGAAGGCGATCTGGTTGATATACTGATCGACCTCTTCCGCGGTCATGCCGAGACCGTTATCAGTCACTTCGATGGTCTTGTTTTCAGAAGAAACACGGATTGTAACGCGCGGCTTGTAACCTTCCGGAAGCTCTGCTTCCCCGATGAGGCTCAGCTTCTTCAGCTTGGTGATCGCATCACAGCCGTTCGAAACCAGCTCTCTGTAGAAAATATCATGATCTGAATACAGCCACTTTTTGATAATGGGAAATATATTCTCACTGTCAATGGATAAACTTCCTTTTCTTTCTGTCATTTGATTTACCTCCGTTTATGATCAAGACACCCGGCAGGGCGCCTGTCTGTATAGAATACCAGGTTCAAAAGGTATTTTGCCCCAACTTTGATACTGCATCGCTCGTGCATTGCACTCGACCTTTTGACCCTGTATCACACTATACCACAGTCTGTTAGCACTGTCAATAATTGAGTGCTAAATCTCTGTGATTTCCATCCTGCACGTTCCGTACTTTCATACCGGAAGGATCGTCACCACAAAGAAGATTCCGACAGAATCGACGGATTCTGCTACCTTATTTTCTTCTTTTGTGCTATGCTTTCAGAAGAAGATCCTCTCAGCTTTTTCCGTCCGGATCTTCCGCCTGACAGCCTTTTCAGGACTGCCGGCCTGTTTTTTGCAGAAAGCATTTCTTTCTGCATCAGAAAATACCTTCGGAGGTACTTATGATCAGACAATTTCTCCATGACGGCTGGAAAATGCGCAATGTCAAAGACAAGCGGTTTCTTCCTGCTGCGGTTCCCGGTTCTGTCTACAACGATCTTCTGAATGCCGGAAAGATGGAAGATCCGTACTGGCGCGACAATGAGCTTGCTGCGCTGAAACTGATGGACGAGGACTATGAATACACGACTTCCTTCATTCCGGACGAGGGCATCCTTTCTTCCGACAGAGCGGTCCTTCGCTTCAACGGCCTGGATACGCTTGCCGACATCTACTTAAACGGTGAGCTTTTAGGCAGTGTGGACAATATGCACCGTATCTGGGATTATGAGGTGCTGACACTGCTGAAGCCCGACAGAAACGAGCTCCGGATCGTTTTCCATTCCCCCACGCGCTTCATCAGGGAAGCCAATGCCGTTGACCCGGCAGGCGGTTCCGAAGATGCCATGGCAGGTTTCCCGCAGCTTCGAAAAGCTCACTGCATGTTCGGCTGGGACTGGGGTCCGCGTCTTCCTGATGCAGGCATCTGGAGAAGCATTGAGCTTCTCGGTATCCGCACCGCTGCCATCGACAGCGTTTACATCACCCAGCATCATCTGAAAAATCAGGTGGATCTTTCATTTGAACTGGACCTGAACTGTCTGAACCCGAACTGCTGCGCAGTGAACTGTTCCGACGAAAACGGCTGCGGCCTTGCCTATACCGTGACCGTCACGGATCCGGATGGAAAGGTTTCCGTTTTCAAGGGTTCTCCGGAAAGCATCAGCATCAAAAAACCGAAGCTCTGGTGGCCGAACGGTTACGGTGAGCAGCCTCTCTATACAGTCCGCGTCGATCTTCTGAAGGGCGACGAAGTACTGGATACCTGGGAGAAGCGCATCGGCCTTCGCACCATGACCATGCATATCGAAAAGGATGAATGGGGCGAAAGCTTTGCACACGAGGTCAACGGTGTCTGCGTTTTTGCCATGGGCGAAGACTATATCCCCGAAGACAATATTCTTTCCCGTGTCACCAGAGAACGCACCTTTGATCTGATCAAACAGTGCAGAGATGCGAACTTCAACTGTGTCCGCGTCTGGGGCGGCGGTCACTATCCGTCCGACGATTTCTACGATGCCTGTGACGAATACGGTATCATGGTCTGGCAGGATTTCATGTTCGCCTGCGCAGTCTACAATCTGACCGAAGATTTTGAGGAAAATATCAAAGCTGAGTTCGTCGACAATATCAAGCGTATCCGTCATCACGCATCTCTCGGCCTGTGGTGCGGCAATAATGAGATGGAAATGTTCGTGGCTTCCGGCAACTGGGTCAACAAGCCGCAGCAGCGTTCCGACTATGTGAAGATGTATGAATACATCATTCCGAAGGTGCTGAAAGAGTATGATCCGAACACCTTCTACTGGCCGGCATCCCCGTCTTCGGGCGGCGCGTTTGACGATCCGAACGGTGAAGCCCGCGGCGATGCACACTACTGGGACGTCTGGCACGCAAGCAAGCCGTTTACTGACTACCGCAATCACTATTTCCGCTATCTGTCGGAGTTCGGCTTCCAGTCCTTCCCGGCCGTCAAGACGATCGAGACCTTTACGGAGCCCGGTGACCGCAATGTCTTCTCCTACGTCATGGAAAAGCATCAGCGGAACAACGCAGCAAACGGCAAGATCATGAACTATATGTCCGCGACCTACCTCTATCCCACGAGTTTTGAAACGCTGGTCTATGCGTCACAGCTTCTGCAGGCTGAAGCCATCAAGTACGGCGTGGAGCATTTCCGCCGCCACCGCGGCCGCTGCATGGGCGCCGTTGTCTGGCAGCTGAACGACTGCTGGCCGGTCGCTTCCTGGTCTTCCATCGACTACTGCGGCCGCTGGAAAGCCGTGCATTACTTTGCGAGGCGATTCTTCGATCCGGTACTGGTTTCCTGTGAAGAGGAAGGCATCCTGACTCAGGATACCAATGTGAATGCAGAGCCCTACGAAGTCAAAAAATCCATCCGCTTCAACGTTTCCAACGAAACCATGAAAGCACGCAGGATCACTGTGAAATGGACGCTCCGCGACGCTTCCTCCGCGATTCTGAAGAAAGGCGAAGAGAAATTCTCCGTCCCTGCACTGACTGCAAAATACGGAAAAGAAGTTCAGCTTCCTTCAGCACGCCTTTACGAGGACTATGTCAGCTTCGATGCCTTTAATGAAGACGGAAAGCTCATCAGCCACAGCTCGGTGATCTTCTCGATCCCCAAGCATTTCCGCTATCAGGATCCGCATCTGAGGGTACGTGTGGAGGATGACGAGATCGTTGTCACTTCGGACTGCTATGCAAAATCCGTTGAGATCCAGAACGAACAGGAGACGCTGCTTCTTTCCGACAACTATTTCGATATGGATGCAGGTGAGACCCGTGTGAAGATCCTCGGCGGCATTCCCGACAGACTGCACGTCAGAAGCGTTTACGATATCCGGTAAAATGTACCGTATCCGG
>JAZUFC010000034.1:0-3374 GCA_045640465.1 Lachnospiraceae bacterium
TGATCAGAAAAGTGTGAACAGCTGTCTGTACCCCGCACTTCTTGCGGAAGGAAAACAGATCACGACGATCGAGGGTATCGAAAAAGACGGCGAACTGAGCGAGATCCAGAAAGCCTTCATCCGCCACGGCGCGATCCAGTGCGGCTTCTGCAGCCCGGGCATGATCATGTCCGCAGAGGCGCTGCTTCTGAAAAATCCGGAGCCGACGGAGCATGAGATCCGCCGGGGGCTTTCCGGAAACCTCTGCCGCTGCACAGGCTACCAGCAGATGGTGGACGCGATCACGGAGGTCGCGGCTGCAAGAAGACAGAGGGCTTGAACTGATTGTGTATTTTTCCGAGGAAAACATACTTTTTCAGTACTTATTCGGTAAAGTGCCGAAAATGATTTTACAGCCCAAATTCATCTTCCTTTTTCAATTTTCTGATGATAAAATACTTATGTAAACAGAGATCACTGAACGTACATGGAATATGCAGTTCAGTGATTTTCCGGTTCAGGCATAAATGATGAAGAAAGAGGATGGTGACGCCCTTGGAAGAACTGCTTAGAATGGAGCATATCAGCAAGCGATTCGGAAGCTTCTACGCGAACAAGGATGTCACTCTGACCGTAAACCGCGGAGAGGTTCACACCCTGCTCGGCGAAAACGGAGCAGGCAAGTCGACCCTCATGAACATCCTGATCGGTTTATATCAGCCGACAGAAGGAAAGATCTTCATCAACGGAAAAGAAGAACATATCGGATCCCCTGCACACGCGGTCAGACTCGGAATCGGCATGGTACATCAGCACTTTATGCTGGTGGAGGCTATGACGGTCTTCGAGAATATCATTCTGGGCGACCGCAACGTGAAGGGGATTTTTATTGATAAAGATAAAAGAAGAAAAGAAATTCTGGAGCTCTCCGAGCAGTTCGGTCTTGAGGTGGAGCTTGACAGATATATTACGGAGATCTCTGTAGGTGCTCAGCAGCGTGTTGAGATCCTGAAGGCTCTGTATCACGGCGCGGATCTTCTGATCCTGGACGAGCCTTCGGCTGCGCTGACGGATATCGAGGTGGAAGGACTCTTTGCCATCATGAAAAAACTGGTGGACAGCGGCAAGAGCATCATTTTTATTTCGCATAAGATGCGTGAAGTCCTGCATGTTTCGGACCGTATCACGATCCTCCGCGCAGGCGAGGTGGTCGATACGGTACCCGGAAAAGGCGCCGACGAGCAGGAGCTGGTCGCAATGATGATCGGCCATCATCTTCAGAATTCCCAGTACGAAAAGGCGGAAGGAAGAGATGAGGATGTGCTCTCGCTGGATCAGGTGTCCTATCATCAGGAGTCCAAACACAACGGTCTCAATCAGATGTCCTTCCATGTGAAGCGCGGCGAGATCGTCGGCATTGCGGGCGTGGACGGAAACGGCCAGACGCAGCTTGCACAGATCGTTACGGGTGTGATTTCGCCCGAAAAAGGAAAGGTCTACCGGGACGATAAGGCTGTCAGCGTTTTCGATCCGACCGATTTTATCTCCGGTCATGTGGCGCATGTGCCCGAAGACCGGAATCTGCAGGGACTCATCGGTGAGATGTCCGTTGCAGACAATCTGGTGCTGAAAGCGACCGCAGACAGCCGTTTCAGCGCATTGAAGGGAATGTTCCTGAAGAAAAAGGCGATCCGTGAGTACGCAAAGGAGCAGATCGAGCATTATGATATCCGCTGCAGAGGCGAGAATCAGGATGTGAGAAGCCTGTCGGGCGGCAATCAGCAGAAGGTGATCATCGCTCGTGAGCTGGAATCCGAACCGGAACTTCTGGTTGCGGCACATCCCACGAGAGGTCTTGACATCGGTGCCGCACAGTTTGTGCATGACCGTATGATCGAAGCCCGTGAAAAGGGCGTCGGCATTCTGATGATCAGTGCGGATTTCGATGAGATCCTTGAAATGTCCGACCGCATCATCGTTGTTTTTGAAGGAAAAGTCATGGGTGAGTTCTCAGGCAAGAATCCGCCGGTCGGTGAGATCAGCCTGGCCATGACCGGCAAACAGGGGGGAATGCAATGAGAAAATTCGGTAAATTTTTCGGAAGCATTGCAGTTCCGATCCTTTCGATCCTGTTAGCGCTTCTGATCGGCGTCATCATCATGCTGAGTCTTCATGCGGACCCGGTGCTGGCGCTTCAGACACTGATCAAAGGTGCATTCGGCACCCGCGCCAATCTGGGCACCACGCTCTGCAAGGCGACGCCTCTTATGTTCTGCGCACTCTGCGCCTGCTTTGCCTATAAGTGCGGCGTATTCAATCTGGGCGGCGAAGGTCAGTTTATCATCGGCTCCGTGGCCTGCTACTATGTGGCCTACTGTTCCGGCCTTCACGGCTTTTTCGGAATTCTGGTCTCGCTCCTTGCCGGTGCTGTCGCAGGCGGTATCTGGGGACTGATCCCCGGCGTCCTGAAGGTGACGCGCGGACAGAACGAAATGATCATTTCCATTATGATGAACTATGTGGCGACCCTGTTCATGGGCGTCATTTACACAAACTGGCTTCGTGACGAGAGCGTTCCGCAGACGCTTCCGGTTCCGGACGAGATCAAGCTTCCGCGTGTATTTCCGGATATGCGTTTCACCTGGGGTCTTGTGATCGCTGTGGTCCTCGGTCTTGCGATCTTCTATTTTCTGTTCTTTACCTCCGGCGGATTCAAGTTCCGTGCGGTAGGCAGCAATATGACGGCCAGCCGTTTCAACGGCTTTAAGGTCAACCGTGTGGTGCTGTTAAGCTTTATGATCTCCGGCGCGATCGCCGGTATCGGCGGCGGTTCCGAGATCCTCGGCACGCAGTTCCGTCTGATCAACGGCTTCGGTGCAGGCTACGGCTTCGACGGCGTGGCAATGGCGCTGATCGGTCAGCTCCATCCGGTCTCCACGATGATCGTTGCGGTCTTCTTCGCAGCGCTCCGTGCAGGGTCGACGGCCATGCAGGCGGCGACCGGTGTTCCCACCTCCGTGTCCGATATCATTCAGGCACTGGTGATCGTTTTCTCGGTGGCAGGCATGGCACTGACAAAGCTTCCGGAATTCGAGGCCTTCAAGCTTCGTTATTTCTCCGGGAAAAAGCGGAAGGAGGCGTGACGGATCATGAGTTTTATTTCCGGTTTACTTGCGGCAACGATCCGCATGGCGGTCCCGCTTCTGTTCATTGCACTGGCTGAGCTCTACTCGGAACGTGCGGGCATGGTCAATATCGGTCTGGAAGGCATTGCAGCCATCGGTTCCCTCGTCGGTTTCCTGGTCTGCTATGCAACCGGCAGCACCTGGCTCGGCATTCTCTGCGGTGCGCTCGCAGGCGTCGCAGTCAACATGATCTATGCGTTTGCCACGATC
>JAZUFC010000035.1:0-11087 GCA_045640465.1 Lachnospiraceae bacterium
ACGTAGTGCGGAATGCTCTGTGCAACAGAATCGAGTGGAGGAGCAAGGCTCCTCCTGCTCGATTAGCACAAGGGGTTCAGTGGCCAACGGGCCAGACTCTGACTTCGTGCTTGCAAAGTGCCCTTTGGGTACGAGGAGTCACTTGAACCCCGTAAGAACATGGAGAACGTAGTGCGGAATGCTCTGTGCAACAGAATCGAGTGGAGGAGCAAGGCTCCTCCTGCTCGATTAGCACAAGGGGTTCAGTGACCTTCGTTTCTGTACGAGGGATCATAGAGGAGGTATCAGAATGAGCCAGCAGAATAATCCGAAGGAAACAGCAGTTTCGCATCGCATAGCCGGAAACGAGAGACAGATCTACAGAACGCTTGGAGAGATCCATTCTGCCGTCGTCAATGCCGTGTCCTTTGACGAAGCGATCCATCAGGCACTTCGGATCGTTACGGAGCGCAGGATCGCAGATCATGCGGCAGTCTGGTGCATGGACGGGAACGGCAGAGAATGCCGCCCGTATTACTGGATCTTTCCGTATGATCTGACGACCGTCGTGTGCCGGGCAGGAACGGGCATCGCAGGAAGCGCATGTGAAAAGCAGAAAACGGAAGTACTTTACGACTTTCAGGCGGAAGCTTCCGATGCTGACCGGAAAGCGCTTGCGGGGATGAATGCGGTATCTGCTGTCTGTGTTCCTTTCAGTATCAGCGATGAACTGCAGGGGTGTCTCGAATTTGTCAGAAGCGGAGAAAGCAGGCCTTTTTCTCCGGATGAAACGGAAATGTGCTCGATCATCGCAATGATCACCGAGATCTATATCCGTGAAGAATCGCCGCTTCCGGATATTCAGAAGGAAAGAAAGGTTATTCTGTCTGCAAGAAACATTACAAAATCTTTTGTAAGCGGAGGAGAACGTTCATCTGTCTTAAACGGTGTGAATCTGGATGTCTTCGAAGGGGAGATGCTCTGTCTGCTGGGAGAATCCGGCTGCGGCAAATCCACTTTCCTGAACATTATGGGCGGTCTTCTGGATGCAGACGGCGGAAGCCTTACCTTTATGGAAAAAGAGATCCTGAAACTGACGGAGGACCAGCTGACAGAGTACCGCCGCAGGCATATCGGTTTTGTGTTTCAATCCTATAATCTCATGCCGAATCTGACGGCGAAGCAGAACCTCGATCTGATCGCTGAGCTTGCGGAGGATCCGATGGACTCTTCGGAGGCGCTGGAGCTTGTCGGCATGAAAGAAAAAGCCGGTCATTATCCTTCGCAGCTTTCGGGCGGACAGCAGCAGCGGATCTCCATAGCGCGCGCACTGGTCAAAAAGCCGAAATTCATTTTTGCGGATGAACCGACAGCTGCGCTGGACTATAAGACCAGCATCGAAGTCCTCGGCGTATTCGAAAAGATCAGGGAGATGGGTACCACGATCCTGATGGTCACACACAATGAGGAGATTACACGGATGGCTGACCGCATTGTCCGCTTCAGAGACGGCAGAACGCATGAGATCATTCTGAACCGCCGTCCGGTACATGCAAAAGATCTGAGGTGGTGACGATGAAGAAAACACAGTGGATCGAGCTGTTTCACAGTATCAGGCAGACGATGGTCTCTTTTATTGCGATCGTGATCTTTGTCGCACTGGCAGCCGGACTCTTTACCGGAATCCGATGGACCGGAAATGCGCTGAACGCTTCGATCGAAGCGGATTATGCAGACGGGCATTTCCATCATTTTACGATCAGCTATCCCTATGGCTTCGATAATGAATTCATTGCTTCTCTGACGAAGGAAGGCATTGTCGATAATGCGGAGGGTTATTATGAGACCTACCGTTATCTGCTTCATGAAAATACGCGGTATCAGGTAAAGCTGTCATCTCTGACGGAACAGACAGACCGCCCGGTCTTAGTCAGCGGATCGCTTCCGGAGAAGGCGGGCGAAGCAGCGGTCAATGTGTACTTTGCCAGAAGCCATTCGATCGGAATCGGAGACGAGATCTGTCTGGAGCCGGAAGACGCACAGGCCAGTGCGCTGATCAGCTCCCTTTTGAACGGAAAGCCCGGAGATCTCCTTTCTTCGTCAGGTCAGAAGAGCAGCACGGTCACGGATAGCTTTCTTGTGACGGCGCTCGTAGATGCGCCTGCATATATGGGAAAATTCGCCGATTCAAACGGATATTCGCCGAATTCCCCGGGACCGGTCGTTACGGTCATCTATACCGCAGAGGCTTCTTTCAATCAGGAGGTTTTCTGCGGTTGTCCCATGCTGGCAGCCGAATCGTACCGGCTTTCGGGTCTTTCGACCTCATCGGAAGAATATGAGTCGCTTTCCGGAGAACTGAAAGCCTGCCTGGAGGAAAAAGCGGATGCGTATACGGCAGAAAAGAATGAGACAGTCGTCTCTTCTGCAGAAAAGGCCGCAGAGCTTCTGAAGAGCTTTTCGAAAGGCGCGGATACGGAAACACTTCTCTGCTCACTTGAGAACGTCGCCGGATATGATGCGTTTGTATCCACCCGGCAGATGAATGTCAGTTTTGCCGGCGTCAGCTCTGTCATGGATACCTTTGAGAAAATGCAGTACTCGCTCGTGATGCTGTTTGTGGTCATCGGAGTTCTGGTCTGCTATTCGACGGTATCAAGACTCGTTTACGACCGGACTGCGCTGATCGGTACAAAAAAAGCGCTCGGCTTTTCTTCCCGCGAGATCGTTATGCCGTTTCTGATCTATGCGGCATTTGCGGTCCTGTTCGGAGCAGCAGCCGGCGTCCTGACGGGCCGGTTTCTGATCGAGCCGGTGATGGTCTCGTCTGTCCGCGCATCCTACCGTTTCAGAAATACCGTATTCTACTTCGGAATCAAAGACTCGCTTCTTTTCTTCCTGCTGCAGCTTGTTCTGATGCTTCTGACCGCACTTTTTGCAAGTGTTTCGGTATGCCGGCAGAAAGCATTGAAGCTTCTGAGCGGAGAACAGCTGATCCCTGCTTCAAATCACCGGTGGCTGGACCGGCTTCCGTTTTTCGGCCGGCTGTCGCTTCTGAATAAGACGATCGTGAAGAACTGCCTGAACGACAGGCGGCGTGTGAGCGCAACACTGATCGGTGTGATGGGATGTACTGCCCTTGTTGTCTGTGCACTTTCCATGTATAACAATCTGACCGGTTCTCTGAAGCGGAACATGAAAAAGATCACGACCTTCGATACGATACTGTATTTCGAAGGCGGAGCTGAAGAGGCGGAACAGCTTTCAGCTTTGATCGGAGAAGCCAAAGGAAGATGCGCGCCGCTTCTCTGCCGCCCGGGAGCGATGAATACATCGGGCGGAAAGCAGACGGTCACCGAGCTGTTTGTCACGGACAATGAGGCCTTTTATGAGCTGTTCCGGCTGTATGATATATCCGACGGAACAAAGAGGCAGGCAGAGAACGGTGCGTGGGTCAATATCGCCTATGCGGAAAATAATGACGCAGCTGCGGGAGATACCCTGAGGTTTACCGATGCATCCGGCCAGTGCCGCGAACTGCTCATTGAAGGCATATTCGATTACTATCTGATGAACTACCGGATCATCATGACGAAAGACCTGTATGAGGAAAAATACGGGGAAGCATACGAACCGAATGCGTTCTTTCTGAATACAGACGGTATCGACACGGATTCTCTGAAAAAAGCACTCCTTGATCTTGATAAAAACCTGGTCTTCAGTGATTTTCGCGGCGGCAACGAAAGGCTGTTTGAATCCATAGCCGGTATTGCCCGTGCGGTATCTGCGGTCTACCTGCTGCTTTCGGCAGTCCTTTCGGTTCTGCTTCTTCTGAATCTGTTTACCATGTTTATCGGTGAAAAGAAAAAAGAACTGATCACACTGATGATAAACGGCTTTACAAGAAAGGAAGCAGAGAGGTATATTTATGCGGACGCAAGACTTCTGACGGTGCTCGGGATCCTCGGCGGTCTGGTTTTAGGAGTCGTGATGGGCCGCTTTTCACTGAATTCATTCAACAATGCCTCCACGCATTTTCTGAATCGCGTGGATCCGGCCGCCTGTGCTGCCGGTATTGTGTTTACAGCGGGCCTGACATATCTGATGTGCCGCATCGCACTGAAAAAAGTCGGTCATTTTTCTCTTACAGATATCAACAGCTGAGAAGGAGTCTGTATGTTTACGTTCAATCATTATATCTGGCTGATCCTCTGTGCGATCCTGATCGCTGCGGGAACGATCCTTTCCGTCCGGCTCAGGATGACTTCCAAAAAGGCCGTCCTGCTGTTCGCAGTCATCTGTGTACTCAGTGAGGTCGTTAAGGATATGGTATCGATGATACCCTCCAATTTCGGCGGCTGCGTGCTTGACCAGAAAGATATTCCTCTTCACATGTGTTCGCTTGCGGTATTTATGATCCTGATCGCCGCAGCGTCGAAAAAGGATGAACTCAGGGAAAAGATGGTCTCTGCGGTCACTGTGCTCGGCCTTGTCGCACCGGTTCTGGCCATGCTGATCCCGACAGAGGGCGTCAGCTTCGGGAAGGTACAGACGTATCAGTATTTTATTTATCATGCGGCGCTTCTGTGGTTTGCGCTGCATCATGCGATCACCGGACAGGCGGACCTTGGCAGGCGTGCATATTTAAGAAATCTGGCCTGGCTGACTGTTCTGATCTTTGTTATGCTTTATATCAACAGCGCGCTTTCCGTCTACGGAGTCAACTATTTCTATCTGAGAAAGCCTCCCATGGACGGACTTCCGGTCCTCAATCTGGACCGCGGATGGTATTGTTATTTTGCGATTCTGCTCCTGATCGCCTACGGCTCGGTCACTCTGATCCAGCTGCCCTTCATTCTGCGGGAAAACAAAAATAAAAAGACTTCCTGAAGAAATGGAGGAAAATAAAATGAAAAAGGCAGTGTCGTTTCTGAGACTGATGGGAAAAGGCATATTCTTCGGCCTGCTGATCGGAGCGGTCTGCGGACCGGTCGGAGCCCTGTTTCATCATGTGATCGATCTTTCCGGAGAATGGTTTCAGAAGATCCCGTGGTTTTTGTATCTTCTGCCGGTGTCCGGTCTTCTGATCACATTTCTGTACCGGGTATCAGGGGTGAAGACGACGACCGATGACGTCATTGAGGAAACGCAGGAACAGGGGAGAAAGGTGCCTCAGCTTCTGACGGTGCCTGTGATCTTTGTCTCTACGGCACTTACGCAGATCACCGGCGGTTCTGCCGGAAAAGAAGGCGCCGCACTTCAGATGGGCGGCACGATCGGCTATCATATCGGAAAACTCATGCATCTTTCCGAAAAGAGCCTGAAGGTGACTACAATGTGCGGTCTGGCGGCCTTTTTTGCGGCTGTTTTCGGAACACCCGTCACGGCGGTTGTGTTTATTCTTGAGGTGGCAGCGGTCGGAACAATGAACTATTCCGCGCTGGTTCCGTGTACGGTCTCTTCCTTTACGGCCTTCATTCTTTCCACAAAGCTCGGGATCGCGCCGCTTTCCTATCAGATCACGATTCCTGAATTCGACTTCTGTCATGCCGGTCTTGCCGTTTTGACAGGCGTTGTCTGTGCGGGCGTGAGCATCCTGTTTTCGATCGGTCTTTCCAAAGGCCATAAGCTTGCAGAAAAAACGATTAAGGATCCGTTCCTCCGTGTGTTCTCCGGCGCTGCGGTCATTCTGCTTCTTACGTTTCTGGCCGGTTCGAGAGCATATAACGGCGCGGGCTTCGGTCTCGTGAGCATGGCCATGAACGGTGAGGCGCCTTTCTACGGATTCCTTCTGAAAATGCTCTTTACGGTGATCACGATCTCGGCAGGCTATAAGGGCGGCGAGATCGTACCGACGCTTGCTGTCGGCGCGCTTTTAGGTGCAATGATCGCCTGCTTTACAGGGGCGGAAAGTTCCTTCCTTGCAGGTCTCGGCATGATCGCTTTCTTTGCAGGCATGGTCAACTGCCCGGTTGCATCCGCCATGCTCGGCATTGAGCTTTTCGGCTCGCAGGGACTTCTTTTCTACATGCTGGCCGTTGTCCCGGCCTTCGGTTACTCCGGACATTTCGGACTGTATCACTCCCAGAAATGGGTTACGAAATGACGCTGGGGAATTTATGACGTCGGTGCCGGAAGGTGTGCATATCTGCTTTTTCATTTTCTCTGCCGCTTCGTCAGGTAGAACGGGCAGCCGGTTCTGTCTGCGGCGATAGGTATGTGGTACGGGATGTTGGGGCAGTGAGGCCGTGTTCAGAAAGAACAGCGGCATAAAAAGGTTAAATATGTCAAATTTCTTGCAAATCTGCGGACTATGGAGTATCATTATTTGTGGCTTTCCATGCCCGAATGATTTTACAATTCAGCAGCGCGGGAAATATGAGTATGTATCGTTCCCGTATAGTGACGCTTGCAACAGGGAATATACAGAAATAAGGAGACTGTCTATGAAAAAGAGAATGCTTGGCCTGCTGTTCAGCCTCGTACTTTGTTTCTTACTGGTACCGTCAGAGGCTTTTGCAGCAACGGAGTATGATGTATGGGTCAACGGTGAACGTTTTACCGATGATCATCTGGAGATTGCCTGCGGCAGCGGTACGGCCGCATTCGACCCCGCGGCCGGTGAACTGACACTGACAAATGCGACGATCGATACAGCATCTTATCAGTATTACAGCGGCGGCGCAATCGAAGCAGGCTGTGATCTTACAATCATCCTGAACGGTACAAATACGATTGAACTGGGAACCGGAATTAACGCGCACGGTATATATGCGCGCAGTAATCTTACCCTTCAGGGAAGCGGCTCACTGAATATTACGACAACAGGTAATGAACGGGCTGGAATCTGGGTATTTGATACGAATACGCTGACTGTGGATATGGCCGGTGATTTGGCTGTTAAAAGCAGTGGAGACGGCGGAGACGGCATTTGTTCCGAAAAAGGGTCTGTTACGCTTTCGGGAAGCGGCAATATCAGTGTCGATGCTTCCAGATATGGTATAGGTGTAGTATGGGATCAGGGGAATGGTCAGCTCAAAGTTTCCGGAGCCGGAAATATTACGGTCAAGGCCGGCAGCAGGGGCTTGAAAGGCTCAGATCCCTACGGAATTGAATTATCCGGAAGCGGCGATATCCAGATTGAAAGCGGTGAAACCGGTATATGGAGCTACGGCGGAGATCTGGTGAAATCCGGGAGCAGTAATATCAGCATCGATTCCCGGTATATGGGAATCAACGTCTGGGGCGATATCAACATATCCGGCAGCGGTGATATCAATATACAGTCAGTTGATTACAGTGTCCGTTCTCATAGCAGTGTTATGATAGCCGGAAAGGGAGCAATGACTCTGACAGCGTCCGATCCTAATTCAAACGCTGACTCTTACGGAATTGTTGCAAATGGAAATATTACACTTTCACGTGAAGGCGTTGTCAGCATCAATACCGACGGATATGCTGTTTTGGGAGGAGTAGGCGATATCACCATTGATGCTAAAGACAGTGTGAATATATATGCAGCTTATGATGACGCTGTTTTTGTCAGTGACGGAAATATAACCATTTCCGGAAAAGGAGATGTCACTGTTACGGCAGATGATGATGCCGGCATCCGGACATTATCCGGAAACCTGACATTATCCGGAGAGGGTGATGTGACTGTTAAGAGCACTGGAACTTCTCTTTCTTCCTCAAGCGGTCTGGTGACGATATCCGGCAGCGGTGATGTAAGTCTTCTGAGCTTATATTATCACGGTATTTATGCCAGAGCCGGTCTTGTTATATCGGGCAGCGGCGATGTAACGGTTGACGCTTACGATCAGGCTTGTGCAGTAGGTGATTCGGGTGACTTTACGATATCGGGCAGCGGCAATGTGACGGTGTTCTCACACTCAAGCGATTATGAGGGCATATATTTGGACAATGGCAGCCTGATTCTTTCAGGAAGCGGTAATGTGACAGCCATTTCGGAGAATAACAGTGCGGTCAAGATGTTCGGAGATAACAATGGCGTCTTCCTGAACGGCGATGCTGCTCAGATCAGCTTTACAGCAGGGAACGTTTCAAAAGCTGTCCTGAACTTAAAAACCGGCGGAAGCCCGGTTGCCGGCGACAATTACTCTCAGTATCTTGTGACCGGTGCACCGGATACTGCTTCGGTCGTTTACAAATTAGGAAAACTGAATTTTAAGTTTGATATGGGAGGCCATGGTACGGCCGTTGCTGACCAGCAGGTTAATTACGGTTCTGTAGCTGAACAGCCTGCGGATCCGGCTGCCGATGGCTTTATCTTTGATGACTGGTATACGGATGCAGCTTTCACGAACGTATACGATTTCGCAACCGGTGTTACGAAGCACACAACGGTCTATGCCAAGTGGCTTCCTGCTCTTAAAGTGAGCTTTGATATGGGCGGCTATGGAACTGCTCCGGCAGATCAGATCGTCGGAAGCGGCAAAACAGCTGAAAAGCCCGCTGATCCGACAGCGGCAGGTTATACCTTCGATGGCTGGTACAGGGATGCTGCCTGCCAGAACGCATTTGATTTCACAGCCGGCATCACGGAAAATACGACAGTCTATGCAAAATGGACGCTTGTTCCGGTGGAATATCAGATCATCGAAGGCGCTGATTCCGAATGGACGCAGGGCAGCACAGACGGTCTTCTGATCGCTTCCGACGCACCGTTTGCCAAGTTTGACAGTGTAAAGATCGACGGCAGTGTTCTTGCGGCAGAGAATTACAGTGCAGCTGAAGGCTCTACAAAGATCACACTGAAGCCCTCCTATCTTGACACGCTTGCACTCGGCAGACATGCCATTGAGATCGTCTCCACAGACGGCAGTGCTTCTACGAATTTCGCGATTCTGGCTGCTCCGCTTCCGGAGAACTATACAGTTACCTTTGTTATGAACGGTAAGGGTGCACAGGTTGCGCCTCAGACGGTTGTTGAAGGCAGCAAGGCTCAGGCACCGGCTGCACCGACCGAAAGCGGCTATACCTTTGCAGGCTGGTTTACCGATAATGCTTTTACGAAAGCTTTTGACTTCGACACAGCCATTACAGAAAATGTAACGCTTTATGCAAAGTGGACGGAGAATGAGAAACCGACCGATCCGACGAATCCGACCGATCCGACGAACCCGACTACCGACCCGACCGATCCGATTGATCCGGATACCGGCGACAGCAGCAGACCTGTATTATGGATGGTACTTATGCTGATCGGACTGGCTGGTGCAGCTCTTATGAAGTCTGTTAAAGCAAAGAGCAGAAAGTAAGTTATAAGCAACAGAATATGAAGCAGGGGCTCTTATGCAGCAGGCATAAGGGCCCCTTTCTGTCACAGGCTTTTGTCAAAGTTGAGTTTACACAAAGAAGAAGGGCCATGTGCCTGTCAGGCAGACACACGATCCTTCTTCCTTACTCATTCCCGCTTATCTTTTGCTATGCACATCCTGCATGAAATAATCCGCAGGTTCGACCCGTCTGTTGAAAACGGGATAGTCTCTGCCGAGGATCCGCGCGCCTGCGGATTATCGGAAAGAGCAGATCGTAAGTATCGAAGAAAAACCTCCGGAAACAGAATGTAATCACTTGCAAATCTGCGGACTATGGAGTATCATTATCTATGGTTTTCCATGCCCGAATGATTTTACATTTCGGCAGCGCGGGAAGCTGAAGTATGTATCATTCCTGTATGCTGATATTGACAGCAGGGGATATACAGGGAATAAGGAGACTGTCTATGAAAAAGAAAATACTTTGCCTGCTTTGCAGCCTCGTACTTTGTTTCTTACTGATACCGTCAGAGGCTTTTGCAGCAACAACCTATGATGTATGGGTCAACGGTGAGCAGTTTACCAGCGATCATAAGGAGATCATCTGCGGCGACGGTACGGCTACATACGATTCGGGAATGAAGCAGATCACGCTGGATAATGCGACGATCACGAATGCTGGTGGTTGTGCCGGTGGAATCGCAATCAATTCTTCAGGGCCTGACGAGATCACGATCATTGTAAAGGGAACTAATAAGATCGAGAAACCGGAATTTGCCCACGGAATCTCGGATGCAGGCAAACTGACGCTGATTGGCGACGGTTCGCTTGAGATCACGGCACCCAGTAATTATGCCTGTATTTATTCCACAGTTCTGACTGTGGGTATGGACGGTGATCTGATTCTGAACTCTGAAGAGGATGGCTTTTATGTAGTCGGTGATATGACACTTTCCGGAAGCGGCGACATAACTGCTGTATGCAGCAAGCAGGGCTTTTTCTCCGGTGGTGATATCGAGATTTCCGGAAGCGGCGACATAAACGTTCAGTGCGGAGTTACTGCTGTTTATGCAGATGCAGGGTGTATTACAGTCTCCGGTGACGGTGATATTACTGTTGATGCAGGGTGGAACGGTTTCGATGCCTATGATGCACTTACCATATCGGGAAGCGGTGATGTAACGGTAGAAGCCGACAATAGTGGTATGGAGGCATCCTCTGTTACCATATCGGGAAGCAGGAATATCGATGTTACGGCAGATGATACTTATGGCATCTGGGCCAGGGTCGGAAAATTATCAATATCCGGCGAAAGCAATGTGACGGTCAAGAGCTATGTATCTGCTCTTTCTGCATCGGATGGTATGGTGACGATATCCAGCAGCGGTGATGTAGATCTTACAAGTTCAGATTATCATGGTATATATGCCGATGCAGGTCTTGCTGTATTCGGCAGCGGCGATGTAACTGTTAATGCTTTTTATGATTCTGCTTGCTGTATAGGTGATCCGGGTGACTTCACGATATCCGGCAGCGGCAATGTGACAGTGTACTCAAGTGATTGTGAGGGCATATATCTGGACAATGGCTGCCTGATTCTTACAGGAAGCGGTAACCTAACAGCTATATCCGAGGGTGACAGCGCGGTAAAAATATACGGAGCTGACAACAATGTTAAGTTGAACGGTAGTGCTGCTCAGATCAGCTTTACAGCAGGGAACGCTGATAAAGCTGTCCTGAATTTAAGTACCGGCGGAAGCCCGGTTGCCGGCGACAATTACTCTCAGTATCTTGTGACCGGTGCACCGGATACTGCTTCGGTCGTTT
>JAZUFC010000036.1:0-2385 GCA_045640465.1 Lachnospiraceae bacterium
GAAGGACGAGCTTCATATCATGTGCGTTCTGTTTACCGAAGAGGTCGGAGGCATTCTGACACTGGAGTTTCTGCAGAACGGGACTCTCGTTTTCCGGACAGCGGCATCGGATTATGATTACTATTACGATGAGATCGAAGCCGGTCTTCAGATCCGCCGCCTTCAGGATGAAAAGAAGGAACTGCTGGAGGCACTGGAGACTTACTTCAAGACTGTTTTTCTGGGACTGACACCGGATGAGGAAGATGAAGAAGGGTTCTGACCGATGAAAGCATTGCATTTACGGGATCTGACGATCGATGACCCGCTGGCTCTCGGCTCCATGGCAGGCGTAACGGATCTTCCGTTCAGGACGATCGCAGCCGAGATGGGCTGCGGCATGTTCTATACGGAAATGGTGTCCGCACATGCGCTCTATTATCACAACAGAAATACCGAAGTTCTTCTGGAGACCGGAGAAAACGAACATCCTGTGGGTCTTCAGCTTTTCGGCTCCGATCCGGACATGATGGCGGATGAGGCACTGAAGCTGGAAGACCGTTTTGATTTTATCGATGTCAATATGGGCTGCCCTGTGCAGAAGGTTGTAAGGAACAATGAGGGCAGTGCACTCCTGAGACAGCCGGAGCTTGTGGAGAAGATCCTGAAAAAGATGGTGGATACGCTTCACAAGCCTGTTAC
This sequence comes from Lachnospiraceae bacterium, assembly GCA_045640465.1. Classification (GTDB taxonomy): domain Bacteria; phylum Bacillota; class Clostridia; order Lachnospirales; family Lachnospiraceae; genus UBA1267. The sequence continues at coordinate 682 of JAZUFC010000036.1, forward strand.
GGTCAAGATCAGAAAAGGCTTCGGCCTTCAGGAAGAGCAGGCGCCTGAGATCGCACGGATCGCGGAGGCCTGCGGTGTTTCCATGGTGGCGGTCCACGGAAGAACGCGCGAGCAGTTCTACAGCGGAAAGGCGGACTGGAATGCGATCCGGCATGTCAAGGAGGCGGTATCGATCCCCGTGATCGGAAACGGTGATATCCTGACCGGTGAGGACGGCATCCGTATGCTTCGGGAGACCGGCTGCGACGGACTGATGGTCGCACGGGGCGCAGAGGGAAATCCCTGGATCTTCCGGGAGATCCGTTCTTATATGGAAAACGGGACTACGCCCGAAAGACCTTCGCCCGAAGAAGTGCGGGAGATGATCCTTCGCCATGCCAGAATGCTGATCGCATCGAAAGGCGAACACACAGCCATTCTGGAAATGAGAAAACATGCTTCCTGGTATCTGGCCGGGCAGGAGAATGTGACGAAGCTGAGGCCGAAGATCACTGCCTGCAGCACATTTGAAGAACTGGAGGCTTGTATTTTATCTCAGGATGTGATATAATTTCACGGATTGCAGGATTAGTACATCGGTAGTACATCAGCTTCCCAAGCTGAGGAGGCGGGTTCGACTCCCGTATCCTGCTTTTGGTAAAACGGCATACTGTTTTATCGGATGCTTCCGTCAGCGCGTCAAGTGCAGCGGGGGCTTATATTTTTTCAGGTCCATGCTGTACCGGGGATACCGGTGCTGTGCTGTTATTTCATCGATCACTGTTAGGAAGGATTTTGTTCAAATGGCAGAGAAGAAAAATTATTTAACATCCTCAGGCGCAAAAAAGCTGGAAGACGAGCTGTTGAATCTGAAAAATGTCCGCCGTGCCGAAATTGCCCAGAAGATCAAAGAGGCACGTGCACAGGGTGATCTGTCCGAGAATGCCGAATATGATGCGGCCAAAGATGAGCAGGCAGAGATTGAGGCCAGAATCGAAGAGATCGAGGCGATCCTGAAAAATGCAGAAGTGGTTCAGGAAGACGGGGATACCAGCAAGGTATTCATCGGCGCTGTTGTTACGCTTCTGGATATGGAATTTGACGAAGAGATGGATGTGACTATCGTCGGTTCCAACGAGGCAGACAGTCTGAAGCAGAAGATCTCGAACGAGTCTCCGCTCGGCGAGGCACTGATCGGTGCAAAAGCCGGAGACATCATCGAAGTACAGGCACCCGGCGGTGCTTTCAAGTATAAGGTACTGGGCATTAAGAAGCAGTAATACCGGTACATATCAGCAGAAAATGCCCCTTTCCGGGCACAGGTGGAGAAAGATTATGGGAAATACAAAGCAGAATGACGAAACACAGGATATCGGACAGCTTTTACAGATTCGCCGTGAAAAGCTTGCCCAGCTGAAGGCAGAGGGAAACGATCCCTATGTCATCACGAAATTTGATCAGGACACTCATGCGAAAGAGATCGCTGCGGACTTCGAACAGTTCGAAGGGAAGACCGTTAAGATCGCAGGACGTCTGATGTCCAAGCGTGTCATGGGCAAGGCATCCTTCTGCAATGTAAAGGATCTTTCCGGAAGCATTCAGTGCTATGTTTCACGCGACAGTCTCGGGGAAGAACCTTACGCAGCCTTCAAGAAGATGGATATCGGCGACAACGTCGGCATCGAAGGCTTTGTATTCAAAACAAAGACAGGTGAGATCTCCGTT
>JAZUFC010000037.1:0-4812 GCA_045640465.1 Lachnospiraceae bacterium
GATGTCCGCAAATATCGGTGCGGGAAGCTCCACGCGCACACCCAGGTCCACACGGTTCGATTTCGTCTGGATATTCAGGTCGCGGCAGACGCCCTCCACCCATTTGCTTCCGCTTCTGCCTGCGGAAACGATGCATTTTTCGCACTCGTAGCTTTCCTTTTCGGTGTGAATGATGAAGCCGTCTTCCTTCTTATCGATGGAAATGACCGGTGTGTTGAAGAAGAAATCGATCTTATCCTTCAGTTTCTGATACAGATTGGAAAGAACGACATAGTTTTTGTCCGTTCCGAGATGACGGACAGATGCATCCAGAAGCGTCAGATGGTTCTGCATGCAGAGCTTCTTAAAGGAAGAGCCTGCCGTCGAATACATGACAGTCCCCTCTCCGCCGTTTGCCATATTGATATCATCCACATACTCCATCAGCCGGAGTGCTTCCTCCTTGCCGATGTATTCATGCAGATTGCCGCCGAAATCATTGGTGATGTTATATTTACCGTCCGAAAAGGCGCCTGCGCCGCCGAAACCGTTCATAATGGAACAGGGTTTGCAGCCGATGCAGCTTTTGATCTTTTTGCCGTCGATCGGGCATTTTCTCTTTTCCAGCACATTGCCGGTCTCAAACACAGCGACTTTCAGATCTGATTTGTCTGCGAATTCGTATGATGCAAAAATGCCGCCCGGACCGGCGCCGATAATGATAACATCGTATTTTTTCATATAACCGTTCTCCTGAAGATAGAAAGATGATCCTGCAGACAGGATCCGATTCTGCGGTCTGTTTTTCCGGACCTGCATTCCCGGAAACGCAAACCATACCGGATATCATTGTACTATAAAAGACCGGATCTGTCAAAGTGATTGATTTTCATCCGGATATCCGCTAAAATAGGGCAATAGAAAACTCAAATACCGATGATGCGCGCCAGGTCCCGGAATCGCGACATGGCCCGCGCTTCAAAAAAGGAGGATGCTATGATATATGAAAAAGAGCTGAAAGAGTGGTTCGAGGCCCATTTTGACGAATATCTGGAGGATCTGAAGCTTCTGGTCTCCATCAACAGTGAGAAGGGCGAAGCAAAACCTGACATGCCTTTCGGCGAAGGTCCGGAAAAGGCGCTTCAGGCTGCTCTCGGACTCTTTGAAAAATACGGTTTCCGTTCCGAGAACTTCGACCACTATGCCATCACTGCCAAACTGAATCAGGAAGCGGTCATTCTTGATGTAATGGCACATCTGGACGTTGTTCCCGCCGGGGCCGGCTGGACCGTAACGGATCCTTTCACCTTAAAGGTACAGGACGGACGCGTCTACGGCCGCGGCACGGCAGATGACAAGGGCCCCGCTCTGTGCGCGCTTTATGCAATGCGTGCGCTGAAGGAGCTCGGGCTGCCTGTCACGAAGGGCATCAAGCTGATCCTCGGCACGGATGAAGAATGCGGAAGCAGCGATATGGAATACTATTTCAGCAAAGCACCGCACGCACTCTACACCTTCTCTCCCGATGCGGATTTCCCGCTCATCAACATCGAAAAAGGTGCGCTTCATTCAGGCTTCACAATGGAATATACGCCATCCGTTCAGCTTCCGAGACTTCTGAGCGTACACGGCGGCGTGAAGATCAACATGGTACCGAATGAGGCTTCCGCTTCCGCAGAAGGACTTGACAGAAAAGAGCTTGATGCTGTGATCGGAACTGTTTCCGCTGAGACAGGCGCCTCCTTTGAAATTGCGGAAAACGGAGAAACCGTCACGATCACCGCAAAAGGCAGAAATGCTCATGCCTCGACTCCTGAAGAAGGCATCAACGCGATCACAGCGCTTCTTGCACTTCTCTCCCGGCTTTCCTTTGCACCGTCAAAAGAGACTGACGCGATTCAGGCGATCGCAAAGCTTTTCCCGCACGGTGATTTCTACGGACACGGTCTCGGCGTGGATCTTTCCGATGAACGTTCCGGCAAAACAACGCTCACGCTGGATATCCTCCATCTGGACAACGGTTCCTTAAGCGGTATGTTCGACGCGCGTGTCTCCATTATCGCAAACAAAGAGAATACCGCAGACGTGATCAGCCGCCGCTTTGAAGAGGCCGGCCTTGTTTCCATGGACAACCCGATGTCGGAGCCTCACATCGTGGACGAGAACTCACCCCTTGTCGTCAAGCTTCTGAAAGCTTATTCCGATGTCACAGGAAAAGATGCACGTCCCATTGCAATCGGCGGCGGCACCTATGTTCATGAGATCGAAAACGGCGTGGCTTTCGGCTGTGCCGAAGAAGGCGTGGACAACCACATGCACGGCGCGGACGAGTTCATGGTGATCGATCAGATCCTGAAGAGCTGCATGATCTTTGCGCAGGCCTTTTTAAGCATCTGTGCCTGATTCTTAAGAATATGAAAATGCCCGGGAGATTCCCGGGCATTTTCATATTCAAAGATTATTACTGCGCCTTCTTTTTGTGAAGGAGCACAAGGATCGCAATGATCAGGATCAGCACTGCAAACAGACCGATCGCCACATAGATGAACTGGTTCGCTTCGATACCCAGGATCGGCGGAGGCGTCGTATCCGTATTGGTAATGGTAAACGTGGTTCCGGACTGTGAGTATGTCGCGATAAAGCCTGCGGGGATCTCCACCTCACGGACTTCCCATTTTTTGTTCTTGTCCATTCTTTTCCAGGTATATGTCCATTTGTTCTCCTCGGAGAGGACCACCTCGGACATCACCTGACCGTCGCAGTAAAGAGCCACTTTGATGGTCGGATAGATCACGATCTCATTCTTTTTTACGACATTCCACTTTTTTACGACCGTAATATCCGTATAGGAGACTCTCTCCCAGTCGGCAAACGGTTCGACCTTCGGCTCCGCTTTTACATCATAGACCCAGGATGAATTCTCCGAATCCGTCATCGGCACACAGATCACAAACGGTGCCGCCTCAAAAAAGCCGGGCGCATTTCCGATCTCTCTAACCAGATACAGACCAAGATCCAGATTCTCAAACAGGACATTTCCGTTCACCGTGGTCTGCTGCTCTCCGGTGATCTTTTTCTGATCCGCATACTGATACAGATCTTCCGAAAGCTCAATTGCATCCAGTTCGTAGCTGTCAAGATCAAAATCCGCAAATTCCGCTGTCTTTTCAAACCGGACCGTACTGCTTCCCTTTTTCAGGTCTCCCACCTTGCACAGCATAAAGACCGCACCGTCTACCGGCTGTCCGTTGTCCTTGTTGACAAACGTCAGACTGATGGAACCTTTTCTGGTATGATCCACTGTATCCGGTGAAGCTGCAAATGCCGTGGTACAGGTCATGATCAAAATGACAAGCGCTGCAATAAATGCACCTTTTCTGGATCTCATTCTGTATCTTCCTCCTTGTTTCCGAATCTGTCATAAGCCTGTTTCCATAACAGGTCTGCTTTTCTTCTGGCATTTCCGACGATCATTGCGGCCTTTGTTTCAGCCTCCAGAATGATCTGATCTGCCCGATCATACGCATCACGAACGACGCTGTCTGCGTCCGCTCCGGCGCTCATGTAAGGAACTCCTGCTGCTCCCTTTCGCCCCTCTATGTTATACATATACTGAGCAACCGCATTCTCCGCCGCTTCAAATACACCGTTCAGTTTCAGCACGGCGTCGGAAAGGGAACCGGATTCGCTGATCATCAGTTCCTTGCTTTCCAGCCTGTCTGTCAGATCCTGAATATTTCGCTTCAGCTCATCATTCTCCTTTACGACCTCAATGAGCATCTCCAGAAGCTCCGCACGATTCAGTTTTCGAAATTCACTGTCTGTCAAGCGAACGCCTCCTGTCTGTTTGATTATCACTGTCCGTACAGGCCGCAGAAAGGCAGTCTATACTTTGTAAGCAGTTATTATATCATATTTTCCGTTTCTGTTCAACCGGTTTTTTATGTCACTGCGCCGCCTGCGCGATCAGCGCACGGATCAGACGGACATCTTCATCATCCACTACGCCGTTCCGGTCGGCATCCAGCACATGACCGTAACGTTTTATGCGCCCGTCACCCGAAATATAGGCAAAGATCTGACGCACATCCTCTGCCGAAAACAGGCCGTCGCAGTCTGCATCACCGGGAATATATGCCTGTCCCGCAGTCGTTTTCGCATACAGAAAACGGATCGCCGCGCCGGAAAGATAACAGCCGAGAGAGCCCGTATACTGCGTGGATAAAACAGAGACCCCGTAGCCGTTCAGTCTTGCAAGCACATCCGGACTCATGCCGTATCCGTTGGAGCTCACCGCATACTCTGCAGAAACTGCCTGCAGAAAAAGCGGACTGGACGATGTGTACAGACCGTGATGCGGCACTGAGAAAATATCCGCCTCCAGATCATATCCGTTCTGTACGGCATACGCCTCCGACTCCATCTGGGTGTCCCCGGTAAGCAGATAGACCGTATTTCCCACCGTCAGCCGGTAATAGATACTGCTCTGATTCGGATGATTCATCAGCCAGATGTCAAACTGCGGAACGAATTCCACCTCTGCGCGGATATCACCGATCGAAAACCGCGATCCTTCCGGAAGCGGCTCAAAGACCGGAATGTTTTCTCTCTCAAGAAGCTTCATCAGCGCTTTTCTGTTGTTCTCGGCAACCATATAGTCCGATCCCAGCATGGAGGAGGACATGTATACCGCGTCCACCGTCACATACTTGTAAAGTTCAAAAAGCCCGCCGAAGTGATCCTCGTGGTTATGCGTCATCATGACCGTCACATGCGTGATGTTCTTCTCTTTCAGGACGCGCACAAGCTCCTGATAATACTCGGATGAGCCGC
>JAZUFC010000038.1:0-6971 GCA_045640465.1 Lachnospiraceae bacterium
CATTACGGTTAAGAGAGTCAGATGAAGCATTGAAACCGTAAATTTGCGGAAGCATTACGGTTAAGAGAGTCAGATGAAGCATTGAAACCGTAAATTTGCGGAAGCATTACGGTTGCAGGCGTCAGATGTAACATTGGAACCGTAAAAGCTGTGGAAGGATTACGGTTACGGAAGTCAGCTGAAGCGTTGCAGCCGTAAGCGTCATAGAAAAATTACAGTCACTGGGTCAGATGTAAGCGCGTCATTCCTGAAGAAGCAGAAAACAAATGAAGATGACATGGATTTTCTTGCTTTTTCAATTTTTACTCTGCTTTGCATGTTCTTCCGGCTCGAGGGGCTCTATGCCGGCCTGCAGAACGGCTCAGTATGCTGTATCATAAACCTGCAAAAAATGTCTAAAAATCAAGCATGGCAAAGAACCGATGAATAGGCATGAACAGAAGTATCAGGAACAGGCATGAACAGAAGCATCAGGAACAGGCATGATAAAGTCAGATGATCAAACATGCTGAAAAAGCTGAAGATCAGACATGGCAAAAAATTGCATAAAAATATGGTAATACGCAGTCAGATATGGTAAATTGAAAGACACAGATCCGCTGTCTGTATGCCGCTTCCCCATGATCGGCAGCAGAATCGGGGCAGAATACCTTTTGACCCCAATATCGGAATGCGTGAAAAAGCAAGCGGTATTTCCCGCTGCAGCAAACAACAGAGGTATATGAATTATGAAGATTTCATTTGATCAGAGCTACTGTCTTGATCAGTTTCAGGAGCTTCTGAAGATCGACAGCACCACCGGTCAGTTCCGGGAGATTCAGGAATATGTAAAAAGAGTGATCATTGATATGGGTTATCCCTGCTGTGAGACGCACAAGGGCGGTCTGATCAGCGACCTCGGCGGAGAAGGCGATGCACTGGTGATCTCCGCGCATCTGGACGACATCGGACTCATGGTCCGTAAGGTGAATGCAGACGGCACGCTGAACTTGTGCAGTGTCGGCGGACTTTATCCCTTCTACTGTCTGGAGGAGAATGTACGTGTCTATACAAGGGACAACAGTGTTTTCACAGGCACGATCTGCCGCACGCCGAACTCCATCCACGTGCAGGAGGATGAGCTTCGGAAGACCGAAAGCGATTACCGGAAAAATGTCTGCGTCGTACTGGATATGCCCGTAAAGAATGCAGCGGATACAAAGGCACTCGGCATCGAGACCGGCGATTACATCGCGCTTGATACGCGCTTCACCATGTCGAACGGTTATATCAAGTCCCGTTTTGTGGATGACAAGGCCTGCGCAGCTGTCCTGCTCGCTTTTATGAAAGCTTTGAAGGATGAAGGGATCACGCCGAAAAGAAAGGTCTACGCATACTTTGCACAGTATGAAGAGATCGGCCACGGCACCACCTGGATGCCTTCCGATGTAAAGGATTATCTGGCTTTGGATATTGCTCCCACCGGTCCCGACCAGAATTCCGAAGAGCATCTGGTATCCATCTTTGCAAAAGACACCAAGTTCCCGTATCATTATGAAATGACCAATGAGCTTCGTGCCGCTGCGATCCGCGAAGGGATCGGTTTCTGCATGGACATCTTCACGCCTCACTATGCAACGGACGCCGACGCGACCGTGCTTGCAGGCTATGACATCCGCCATGCGGCGATCGGGCCCGGCACCGCAAACAGCCACGGCTACGAACGGACACACATCGACGGCTTAAAGAATACTTACGACCTGATCGCAGCGTATCTTCTGTAAATCGTCCGGGAATCACCTTTTATCACCCAGATCTTTATTTATGAAAGGAATTATCTGCAGTACTATGAAAAAGATAATAACCAGACTGGCTTCCCTGCTGCTTTCGCTGCTGCTTCTTACCGGCACGCTGGCAGGCTGCGAAAGCATGACACTTCCCGAAGGGATCCTGAAAGAAACAGCAAACATTTCCGACAAGAAACTGACAGTTCAGCTGGACGTTGAAGTGATCACGAGATCCAATGTCATTATGATGGTGACATCAGCGGACGATATCTTCAAAGAGGATATTTCCGCCGGTGATCTGGAGGTCTCCGTGCTTCCGAAGAACGGCAGTGAAGCGAAGGCTGTCGAACTCGGAAATCTCCTCTATCAGGCTCCGAACCGGATCATGATGAACTTCGATGTCGACGGAGATATCGAACTTGCTGCGATCCGTATTCTTCCTTCCGCCACACTTACCGGAAAGGAATATGTCGGTGCCACCGGCGATATCATCCACACGGAAGGTGCCGGCGAACAGGACGTTCTGAAAGGCATCGAACAGCTCAAGGGCATGCTTTCAAGCGGCGTCCTGGACTACGGAAAAGCGATCATCTCCTGCGGCGTCTCAGCCTACAGCACGCTTCAGGCACTCGGCTTCATAAAAGACCCCGTCCAGTCCAATCTGCAGCAGATCATTCTGGGCATCAACGGTCTGTCTGCCGAAATGGATTCCATGAACATCAAGCTTGATACGATCTATCAGAGTCTGAAAGCCGAGCTTGACAAGATCAACGTAACGACCCGTGAGACGCTGCATGCGACCTACGCAAACACCTGGCAGGCATTCAAAACGGATTATCTGGATACAAACGGCGGCATCTCGCAGCAGGTCGTCCGCTTCAACAATCTCTATTCCATCAATTTCTGTAATTTTGCAGACCGTACGGGTTCCTTCAGCATCTGCTATGATACGAACGGAAACGTGACGAAACCGCTCTCCTCCATCTATACGGAAGGGCAGCCGAGATACTCTCTGGACGGAACATTAATCGACGAGAGCCGCACTGTGACATTTGAGATCGGCGCCGATACCTTTGCGCATACAAAATCGCTTGCCATCCGTGCGATCGATAACGGGACCTTCTACAACACCTTCGTGTCCGAACTGCGCGCTGCACTGATCGCAAACGGCTGCGCGGATGAAACGAATGCGGATGCATTGACCGCTGATGCAATGAATGCGATCTCCATCGAAGCGATCATGAATACCGTCAACACCGCAAGCGCCAACGGAACCGTCGGAGACGATCTTGTGGACAGCTTTGCCCTGTTCTGCGCGCACGTGACCGCAGCCGATCCGAACCCGGTTGAAGCTTATCATAAGCTTGTGGAGACACACTACAATTTCCAGAGCGAAGCAAAAGACGATATTCTGGCTTTCAACGAATATCTTCTGGCGATCGCTGCAGAAGCATCAGCCTATGCAGAGCTTGCCGGAAAATTCGGAAGCATCCAGCAGTCCAAAAAAGACCTGATCCGTCAGAATGCAGCGAATGTCGTCAGCTTCTTTAATACGCACACCGGACTTGTTCCGGATGTTCCGGGCACACAGTACTGCTACACCACACACTCCTATATCGCTGCTACGCAGTACAACGCGATACTCAGTGAAACCATCGACTGCCATATTGCAAACCGTGTCTTCTACAATGCGGGCTGCTATGACAGCCACAGCTTCAATGTCGGCTGGGACCGTACACCCGAAAATGTACTGTCCACATCGGATCTTCTCGATCTCTACGCAGTCTATACGACACTGTTCAAAAACGGAAAGACCTTCCTTTCCTTTAAGGACTATTTTATGACCAATCTGGCCTCCGGTTCGGTCTATTCGGCAGACTTCCATAATGCAGCGGCAGAAGGTCTGATCTCCGGCACGACCTTCGCAACACGGAATTTCCCGCTTGACGGAAGCACTTCCCTGAAGGCATACAGCGATGTATTCAACGGACAGGACTCACGTTCCAAGGTCTGTGATCCTGTGGAGTACTTCAAAAAGGGGAAGATCTACAAGATCGGCACCGAATTTGAAGACGGCAGCAAAGAATACATTGCCGCACACGCTTCTGTCTATTCAGACGTAATGGATCTTACCACCTGCCAGTTCAAGACGGACCAGCAGCTTCTTTCCGGTGCAATGTATATTGAAGAGCAGATCTACTATGCGGTTGCGGAACTCTGGGAATTCGGCGGCGCCATCGATCTGACAAACAAAAATGCATGGTGCAGCATCGAGCTTTCCAGCTATGGTGATCCTTCTCTGGAACCGCCGACCAATTTCTATACCTGGCATCCGCTCAGCTACTGTCTGAACGGTATTGCGACCTTCTGGGCGATCGTAAAGGTACAGTGACGCCTGTCTTCTGAAGATGCTTCAAGACGGCGGGGCAGCTGTCTTCCGAAGGCGATTCAAAGCAGCGGGATGGCTGTCTTTTGAAGGCGATTCATAGCAGCGGGACGGCTGTCTTTTGAAGGCGATTCAGGGCAGCGGGACGGCTGTCTGATCAAAGTGTAGATATCATTTGCAGCAGAAGGCTGCGGAAAGGAAGTTTCATGTATATCGGAACACAGTTATTCGGAATTCTGAACAATCAGCGCGGAAAGGATCCGAAGGAAGTGCTGTCAGCACTTGCTGCCATCGGCTTTGATTCCGTGGAGCCCTGTCTCGGTCTTTTTGATATGGGGCCGCTCTCCGCAGCCTTTCTGCCGCCTGAAAAACTGAAAGAACTTCTGCCATTCATCCGCGGACTCGGAATGACCGTTCCGGCCTGCCATGCAGCATCGGAAGACCCTTTGAAGGATCTTCCGGTATTTAAGGATCTTGCGGAAAATGAAGGGATCAAAGCCTTCGTGTTCGGCTTCCCAGAAAAGCTTTCGGAGACCTCCCTTCAGGAGTATGCCTTCACGCTCCGGACACTTGCGGATTCTCTGAAGGATTCCGGTGCCGAGATCTGGCTTCACAACAACAAAGCAGAGACGGAAACGCTGATCGGCGGCCGCACGGCTTACGAATACCTTGCCGACATCTGCCTCGGACGCGTCTTCTTAGAGCCGGATACCGGCTGGCTCGCCGCAGGAAACACTGACCCTGTGCAGTTCCTTGCCAGAAACGAAAGCCGCATCAAGGCACTTCATTTTAAGGATTTTGCGGATCCCGGCACGGATACGAAGGATACCTGCATCGGAAGCGGTTCGCTGGATCTTGATTCCTGTCTGCAGTTTGCAAGAGCGCACGAGATCCCCGTCATCATCGATCAGGATATGTACGAAACCTTTCCGGATGATGCAAAGAAGTCCTTCGGATATCTTACCGGACTTTCCTACGGACGCGAACATTCTGTCAGCTATCTGAACGTGCTCGATACCGAGACCGGTGAAGTAAAGATCCTTCACCGCTACGGCGGTGTCATCGAAGCACCGAACTGGGTCGCTCAGGACAATACACTGATCTTCAATTTCAACGGTCACATTTACCGCTACAGCTTCGAAAAGGACCAGGCGGAGCCCGTGGAAACAGGCTTCCTGATGAACTGCAACAATGACCACGTCGTTTCTTCCGACGGAAAATGGCTTGCCGTGAGCGATTCCGGCATGGAGGAGCACCCTGTTTCCAATATCTACAAGGTCTCTCTGGAAGATCCCGATGAAGATCCTGTTCCCGTAACAAAAGGCGCTCTGCCGAGTTATCTGCACGGCTGGTCACCGGACATGAGCGAGATGGCTTTCTGCGGCTTCCGTATGACAGACGCAGGGTTTGCGGTCGATGTCTATTCCGTTCCGGCAGACGGCGGCGAGGAAAAACGCCTCACGAACGAAGGCTTCAATGACGGTCCCGAATATTCTCCGGACGGAAAGAAGATCTGGTTCATCTCCACACGGACCGGCCTCATGCAGGTCTATAAGATGAATACAGACGGCTCCTGTCAGGAGCAGATGACTTTCGAAGACCGGAACAACTGGTTCGGCCATGTTTCTCCGGACGGAAAAAAAGTTGTCAACATCTCCTATAACAAGGGCGGTCTCAAGCCGAACGAGCATCTGCCGAACATGGAAGTCGAGCTCTGGCTCATGAACGAGGACGGTTCAGACCGCAGGAAGCTGCTTTCCTTCTTCGGCGGACAAGGCTCCATCAATGTGAATTCCTGGGCGCCCGACAGCCGGCATCTGGCCTTTGTCAGCTACGATGTGATCATACCTGCAGTGTAATACAAAGGACCCGCGCAAAACTGAGCGGGTCGATAAAACCGTAACACAACAAAACTACGATTTTAGAGGCATCTGCCACGGACGGGTAAGCTAAAAATAGCAGGCATATCAAGGGTTATCGCCCTTCGGTATGCCTGTTTTTGCATATAACTATAAAAATACACCTACATTTCATGCGTTTAAGATAGACATATAAAAAACAGGAGCACAACATACGAATCGTAAACTTTGTGCTCCTCTACAGAAGATGAATCAGGCAAGGAGTATTGCCGAAGAGATTGTAAATGCGGAACTGATTTACTGCTGATGTAGAACAAATTTCCATGGGAGCGATGTAGCGAAAATGCTATGTCGCTCTTTCTTTTGCCTAAAATCAAGTATTATTCAGCTTTTTCTCCAAACCCGGTTGAAAAAATGACGAATTCGCGATAAAATAAAGAAGATTATAAGCTTATTTATCTACAAGGAGATTCTAATATATGAGCCTTTCAGAAACCATCAAACTGACTCGTCAGAAAGCCCTTATGAATCAGGAAGAATTTGCAGAAGCACTCCATGTCAGCCTTACATCAGTCAACCGATGGGAGGTTGGTAAAAGTATTCCAAATATCTCTGCCATGAAGTCAATTAAGGCGTTCTGCAATAACAACGGCTATTCTTACGAGCTGATCGAGAACGAATGGCTGATCGCCCGAATGGAGGCGAAGAAATGAGTCCCCGGATAAAATTCAGCCAGCACATATGATTGGAACAGGAGGACCTGCGAAAATGGAGAAAGATCTGATTCTGTATCAATCCTTTATTACGGATATAAAAACTATTATAGCCGCCGGGCGCGATTCAACGTACCGTGCCGCCAATGCAGCCATGATTATGACTTATTGGAGTATCGGAAAACGTATTGTCGAACAGGAACAAAACGGTGAGCATCGAGCGGAATACGGAAAGCATCTTATTTCC